>NZ_JAYSCO010000073.1:25734-28577 GCF_041914865.1 Pseudoduganella sp.
GCCACCCCCGGCCTTATAAACTCCCCGTCCGTGTTCTAGCCCCATTGGGGTGGGCACCCCCCCTCTTATTCCCACCAAAAATTGTCCACTTTTCTTCCTGACCCCAAAGTGGACATTTCGCCGGAGCCGTGCCGTGGGCCGTGCGTGTTGAGGTGGATCAAACCCTCCGCAAGCACGGCGGTATAGTCTGATTTGTAACAAATACCGTTCAGCCTCGTGATTCCACAGTCTTTCATTGCCGACCTGCTGAACCGCGTCGATATCGTCGATGTGGTGGGGCGCTACGTCCAGCTCAAGAAGGGCGGCGCCAATTACCAGGGCTTGTGCCCGTTCCATAACGAAAAATCCCCCAGCTTTACCGTCAGCCCGACCAAGCAGTTCTACCATTGCTTCGGCTGCGGCGCCCACGGTACGGCGATCGGCTTCCTGATCGAGTATTCGGGCATGGGCTTCGTGGATGCGGTGAAGGACCTGGCGCAGAACGTGGGCATGGTGGTGCCGGAGCAGGACGACAAGATCCCGCCCGCCCAGCGCGCCGCCATGCAGCAGCAATCGATGGCGCTGTCGGATGCCATGACCAAGGCGGCCGAATTCTATAAAGCCCAGCTGCGCCACGCGCCGCAAGCCATCGCCTACCTGAAAGGCCGCGGCCTGACCGGCGAAATCGCGGCCCGCTTCGCGCTCGGCTATTCGCCGTCGGGCTGGGATGCCCTGAAAGCCGTCTTCCCGGATTACGATAACCCGGTCCTGGTGGAAGCCGGCCTGATCATCCAGAACGTGGATGAGGACGGCAAGCGCACCAAGCGCTACGACCGCTTCCGTGAGCGCGTCATGTTCCCCATCCGTAATACCAAGGGCCAGGTGATCGCCTTCGGCGGCCGCATCATGGACCAGGGCGAGCCCAAGTACTTGAATTCCCCGGAAACGCCTTTATTTTCAAAAGGCTCGGAACTGTATGGCTTGTTCGAAGCGCGCCAGGCCATCCGCGACGCCGGCTATGTGCTGGTGACGGAAGGCTATATGGACGTGGTGGCATTGGCCCAGATGGGCTTCCCGCAGGCCGTGGCCACGCTGGGAACCGCCTGCACCACCACCCACGTCCAGAAACTGTTGCGCCAAACCGACACGGTCATCTTCAGCTTCGACGGCGACAAGGCCGGCCGCCGCGCCGCCCGGCGCGCGCTGGAGGCCTGCCTGCCGCACGTGTCGGACGACAAGACCATCAAGTTCCTGTTCCTGCCCGCCGAGCATGACCCGGACAGCTATATCCGCGAATATGGCGCCCAGGCCTTCGAGCAGCAGGTGCACGAAGCCATGCCGCTGTCGCAGTTCCTGCTGCGCGAAGCGGCTGGCGAGCATGATTTGACCTCGCCCGAAGGCCGCGCCCGCGTCCAGTTCGACGCCAAGCCGCTGCTGCAGGCGATGACGCCGACCGCGCTGCGCCTGCAGATCGTGCGCGGCCTGGCGACCATGACGCAGAGCACGCCCGGCGAAGTGGAGCAGCTGTTCGAGCTGGCCAAGCCGGTCGCCGCGAACAAGATCGCGCCGCCGAAAAGCCGGCGCGAACAGCCGGTGGGGCTGGAGCTGAAGCTGATCCGCGTGATGATCACGCACCCGACGCTCTCGCTCTACCTGGACGACGAAGCCCTGCTGGCCTTCGCCCACTTCGGCCAGGAAGCGGCCGAGCGGCTGATCTGGCTGGTGGTGCAAGCCCAGTCGCTGGGCGAGCAGGGCAGTTTCGCTGCCCTGTGCCAATTGTTAAAAGAGTCCGGCAGCGAGTACGATGCACTCATCAGTGAAATCGCCGCCGCACCGGAACCGGATATCGAAGGCGAGCGCCTGTGGCTGATGGCTACCGTGCGCCACCTGAAAATGGATGCGTTAAAACAGGAGCTGGACCAGCTGTTCAGCGCGGGTTTGTCTTCTGAGGAAATTGGTGTACGCTACCGCGAAATTACTGCCAAGCAAGATCAACTGCGCAAGGAGGCGGAATCGGAATTAGCACCTCGGTGAAATTCGGGGTCAGACCTGACCCCGAATTGCCGCGGCGCACGCAACCCTTCCCGTCTGGTAATTGTAAAGTGGCGTGCTATAATAAAATGCTAAATATTGCAATATTTAGCGGGGCAGTATTTTCGTTTGTTTTCAGTAAGTTATAGCAGTAGTTGTTGCAGTTTGTAGTGGACTTAACTATTCCCGAAAGCGCCTGTGCCAGCAAAGAAACCTGAAACCAAAGCGGCTGAAAAGCCTCGCAAAGTGACCGCCAAGCCTGCGACGAAGTCGGCTGATAAACCGGCTACTCGCGTTACCAAGGCACCGCCGGTGGTTAGTCAGACTACGGATGCAGCCGCGCTGGCTGCCATCGATACTTCCGGGTACGTGCTGCCGACCGTCAAGGTGCCGGGTCGCCGTGGCCGCAAGCCGAAGGAATTCCAGCCTGAGAACGACGAGGTGGCAGCACTGAATGCCGTCGAGCGCGCCGAAATGAAGGCTGCGGACAAGGCGAAAGCCAAGGACCGCAAGGCCAAGGAAAAGGCATTGCTGAAAGACGCCTTCTCGTCCGACACGGAAGCGACGGAAGAGGAGCTGGAGCGCCGCCGCCAAAAACTGAAAACGCTGATCAAGTTCGGTAAGGAGCGCGGCTTCCTGACCTACGCCGAGATCAACGACCACCTGCCTGAAAATATCGTCGATCCGGAAGCGATCGAAGGCATTATCGGCACCTTCAACGACATGGGCATCGCCGTGTACGAACACGCGCCCGATGCCGAGACCCTGCTGCTGTCGGATAACGTCGCCACTGTCACCAGCGACGACGAGGCGGAAGCCGCCGCCGAAGCCGC
>NZ_JAYSCO010000074.1:0-27850 GCF_041914865.1 Pseudoduganella sp.
ATCGTGCCCAAGGGCACGATTTGTCCGATTGTCAGACCTGACCCCGAATTTACTTCTTACAACCGTTCTGGCCAGCAAGGTTGAGGTTCTGGTAGCGGATTTCGTATTTGCCGTTGGAGAGCTGCTCGACCACCAGCTTGTCGTGCGGCTGCACGTAGGCGTAGCGCACGTTGGCGCGGCGCTCCAGGTCGTACACCTTGATGAAGACCGGGGAGGCGTTGGCGCTGTTGTCCAGCGTGAGCTGCATGTCCTCGCCCTTGTTGGCGACCGGGAAACCTTCCACATAGCCGGACTGGGCCGGCCACGGTTCGCCGTTGGGCGCGACCGGCGGGGCGACGTCGGCTTCGCAGTCGACGGCGGCGCTGGGCAGCACCACCTGCGACAGGGCCAGCACCTTGATGGCGGGCGGCGTGGCGGCCACCGACGGTTCCGGCGAATATGGTTTGGCAACGGCCCAGCCGTCGTCCGGGGTGACTTTTTCCACCCGCGGCGGGTGGATTTTCGGGGTGGCGGCGGCCGTGGCGGTCAGTTCGGCGGGCGGCTTGCCGCCCCAGGCGCCGGCGATCACGCTGGAAACGGCGCGCGGCTCGGTCACCGTCAGCACGCCGCCCAGCCAGCCGGCGGCGGCGGCGCCGCCTACCGTGCCCCAGAAGCGCCAGGACTTGAGCACCCGGCGCCGGCGCGGCAGGTCTAGCTGGTCGGACCAGCCCGGCTCGGCATGCGCCGGCTCATGCTTGGTGCTTTCCAGCCATTCGATTTCCCACTCTTCCTGGGTGATCCACTCATCGTGCTCCTTGCGCCGTTGCGGATCGGACAACGTGCCATAGGCCGTGTTGACGATCGCCATGATGCGGGCCGCCTTTTCATCCCCCGGATTCTTGTCAGGATGATATTTTTGGCTCAGTGCCTTGTAAGCAGCACGTATGACTTCCTGCGGCGCGCCGCGCGCGACTTTCAGGTTGTCATAGTGAGTATGTATCTTTCCCATCTCTCAATCATATTACAAACGGTGGCTACGGTCGCTAGCCAAAAGTTGCTGGGGCAGTTCGATGCCGTGGCCAATTACCAGCACCTTGAACAATTCTCCCATTTCGGCGGGAGAAAGCAATTTCTGCAGTGCGCTGGCGTGCGGCAGGTAGTGCAGGGCGTCGGACGGGTCGAAACGCTGCATCAGGTCGCCAATCCCGGCGCCGATCAGGAAACCGGCCTGGCTGTTATAGGCCAGCACCTCGGCGCCCGCATCCTGCGCCGCCAGCGCCATGGCGGTGAAGTCGACGTGGGCGGTGATGTCCTGCAGGCCGGGCAGGTAGAACGGTTCCGGGTGGGCGTGGTGGCGATAGTGGCACATCAGGGTGCCGGTAACGCGGTCGCCCAGGTAGTACTCGCGCGCCGGGAAGCCGTAGTCGAACAGGAACGCGGCGCCTTTGCCTTGGGCCAGCATGCGCGCCAGGGTGGCCATGAAACCGCAGCCGGCGCCGTGCACCTCGGTCACATAGCCGACCGGCAGCGCGCCGGCATCGGGAATCTGGCGCTCGATCTGCGCCGCCAGCGCCGAACCGGCAGCGGCCGGGCCGGCCGGCAGCCAGGCGAAACGGGCGCCGCCCGCCGCGTCGGCTTCGGCCGCCACGTGCAGCGGCTCCCAGCCCGCCTCGGTACGCGTCACCACCTCGACCGGCATGGCGTCCAGCACCTCATTGCCGAACACCGCGCCCTCGAAGGAGTCGGGCAGCGCATCCAGCCAGCGCACCTGCGGGAAGCCGCGCAGCAGTTCCTGCTGGCGCGCGCGCAGCTCGCCCGACAGTTCGACGATGGAATAGCTCTCCACCGCCACGCCGGCGGCGGCCAGCTCGGTCAGGATATCCTTGGCCAGCTTGCCGGTGCCGGCCCCGAACTCGAGGATATGCGGGGCGCTTTGGTCCATAATAGCGGCTGCGACGTGCGCCAGCGTTTGCCCGAACAGGGCGCTCAGCTCGGGCGCAGTTGTAAAATCGCCATCTTTGCCCAGTTTGGCGGCACCGCCGCTGTAATAGCCCAGGCCCGGCGCGTACAGCGCCAGCTCCATGAAGCGGGAGAATGGGATGGCGCCGCCCTGACCGGTAATTTCGTCGGCAATCAGGCGCTGCAAGGCTTGGGACGCGGCCAGCGCGTCGGGGGAAGGTGCTGGTAAAGACATGCCGGCATTGTAGCGGTTCAGCGCAGCCGGGCGCCATTTTGCTCAATTTGACTACGACTATGACAATTTCGACGACCACCCTGCCCGCCGCGCCCGACGGCGCCCCGGTCGCGCTGGTCACCGGCGCCGGCCGCCGCCTCGGGCGCGAAATCGCCCTCGGCCTGGCGCGTGCCGGCTGGGATATCGCGGTCCACTACCGCAACTCGCACGACGAAGCGCGCGAAGTGGCGCAAGCCATCGCCGCCCTGGGCCGGCGCGCCGTCACGCTGCACTGCGATCTGTCCGACGAGGAGGCCGTGCGCGGCCTGCTGCCGGCGGCGCTGAAGGCGCTGGAGCGGGTCGACTGCGTGGTGAACAACGCGTCCCTGTTCGATTACGACAGCGACCTGAATTTCAGCCACGCCCGGCTGGACGCCCACATGCACGCCAACGTGGCGGCGCCGATCCAACTGGCGCGCGCCCTGTACGACGCCACGCCGGAAGGCGGCCAGGCCGTGGTGGTGAACCTGCTGGACCAGAAGCTTTATAATCTCAACCCTGATTTCCTGTCCTATACCCTGTCCAAGGCGGCGCTGCAGGCGGCCAACACGATGCTGGCGCAGTCGCTGGCGCCGAAGGTCCGGGTAGTGGGCGTGGCGCCCGGCATCACCATGGTGTCCGGCGACCAGAGCGAAGAAGGCTTCGCCAAGGCGCATACCAAGACGCCGCTGGGCCGTTCCAGCACTCCCGAGGACATTGCCTCCGCCGTGGTGTATGCGGCGAGCGCGCGGGCCATGACCGGCACCACCCTGCTGGTCGATGGCGGCCAGCATTTGCTGCCCTCGCCGCGCGATGTGATGTTCCTGACAAAATAATCTACATTGAAAGTTCTAGCACTATGCTGTCCGCCCTGATCCACCCGCAACTGCAAGACTGCCGCCGGCTGTTCCTGCGCAACTACGAAGTGCTGATTAACATCGGCGTACACGATTTCGAAAAGAAGGGCGAGCAGCGCGTCCTGATCAACGTCGACCTGTACATCCCGCTCGCCGTCTCGACCCCCAAATCCGACGAGCTGCACGAAGTGGTGGATTACGACTTCATGCGCGAAACCATTGCGCGCCGCATGGCCGAAGGCCACGTGCACCTGCAGGAAACCCTGGTGGACGACGTGGTGCGCGCCATGCTGGCCCACCCGAGCGTGCGCGCCGCGCGCGTGTCGACCATGAAGCCAGACGTGTACCCGGATTGCGAGGGCGTGGGCGTGGAAGTATTCAAGATCAAGGAAGCAGCATGAACGCAGTAGTGGATACCAAGGCCGAAGACAAGATCGCCTACGAAAACAACAAGCTGCACAAGCGCCTGTGCCGCCTGGTGGGCCAGGCCATCGGCGACTTCAACATGATCGAAGACGGCGACAAGGTGATGGTATGCCTGTCCGGCGGCAAAGACTCCTACGCCCTGCTGGATATCCTGATGACGCTGCGCGAACGCGCGCCGATCAACTTCGAGATCGTTGCCGTCAACCTGGACCAGAAGCAGCCCAACTTCCCGGCCGACGTGCTGCCGGCCTACCTGGAAAAACTGGGCGTGCCGTTCCACATCGAGAACCAGGACACCTACTCCATCGTCAAGCGCCTGATCCCTGAAGGCAAAACCACCTGCTCGCTGTGCTCGCGCCTGCGCCGCGGCATCCTGTACCGCGTGGCCGATGAACTGGGCTGCAACAAGATCGCCCTGGGCCACCACCGCGACGACATCCTCGAGACCTTCTTCCTGAATATGTTCTTCGGCGGGAAGATCAAGGGTATGCCGGCCAAGCTGGTGTCGGACGACGGCAAGCATATGGTGATCCGCCCGCTGGCCTATGTGAAGGAAGAAGACACCGAGCGCTACGCCGAAGTGAAGAACTTCCCGATCATCCCGTGCGACCTGTGCGGCTCGCAGGAAAACCTGCAGCGCAAGCAGATCAAGGCCATGCTGCGCGAATGGGAGAAGAAGCACCCGGGCCGCGTGGAGAACACCTTCTCCGCCCTGTCCACCGTGGTGCCTTCGCACCTGATGGACCGCGACCTGTTCGGCTTCGTCGACCTGAAAACCGACGGCATCGCCAACCCGCTGGGCGATATCGCCTTCGACGAAGAACCCTGCTCCACCCCGGCCACTGTGCCGGGCGTGATCCCGCTGCAAGCTGGCTGACGCTTGTCGCCACTTCACTTCTTCGCGATGAAGCAAATGGTTGGCAGATTCATGCCAACCATCGCCATCATCGGGCTGACGATCGCTTTCGTCTATTGGCTGGAGTGGAGTGGCCTTTTCCTTATCCTCACCGGGGGTGGCATCGCCATCGGCTATCTGGCGCAGGCATTGGGCCTGAACCTGCAAGGTTTGGTCAACACCCCGCGCACGCCCTGGCACCTGGAACTAAGCCAGGACACGCTGGAAATCACAGTCCGCACCCGACGCCTCACCATCCCGCTTAATGCAGTACAGCAGTTCACCCTGATCTGCGACGACAACTGGGACCAGATTAAAGGCATCGAAGACAAGTGCCTGATGCTCAAACTGGGCAGGTACCTGACCCTGATCGTACCGGGTTCGTCCCTGAACTTCGATGCCGTGCTAAATGAACTCAGAATAGCGCACGAGGTTCCTGCCAGGTTCGTTGAATAAGCCTCCCTGCAATATGAGTGGCGGGGCTCACCACTCTCTGATCGCTGCACAGCGGTTTTCTATTGCATGGCGAAAGCGCGACACGTCCCGCACCAGGCCGTCCGACACCATCTGCGGGAAGGGACGCGGTTTGACTTTGTGGATGGCAAATTAGTCGCGGGCAGCAGTATCAAGTGTCATCGCTTGTACCGGAAAGCGGGTCTTCAACAATTGCGCCGTAAGGCGGAACAGGTCGGCTTCACTGTTTGATGACGGCGGACGGCCAGTGCTGATGGCATCAACCAGCGAAGCGAGTCGTGCATCTTCCAATTCACGTGCGCTTGGAGGCTTAACCGAGGCCATGACAGCCCGGCGGTCAAGCACACCCCAACCGTCAATACGATAGGACGACCCGATCTTGACCACCTGCGCCTGCAGTTGAGTGCGCGCCACTTCGATGGCGCGGATGACCTCCGCCCGCGTACATTCGAGTTCAAGCGAAAGGTAATGCGCCGTCGCACGCTCCCCTAGCCGCTCAATCGCTATCAGTACGGTGAAGCAGCGCCTGAGGTCATGCTTCGGAAAATCCTTGTACTTCATACCCGCCTCCTGCACCCAGGATAGTTCGTTATTTGATACATTGCCATTGGCGCTCTGTAATTTGGTCTGAATATCAAGGTAGAATAATTGTCTTCTTGTTATCGCGCGAATCCCTCCTATGCACCGTTATCCTGGCCTAAGTGCCGCCCTGCTCCTGTCCTGCTTTGCCGTCCACACACAGGCCGCAGTGCTGCCCCGTCTGGGGGCAAAGATCGAGGTGCGCCACGTGGACGCTGGGACCTGGCGCGTGGAGTACCGATTCGCGCAGGCGGTGAACGCCATCAAACTGCCGGCAGTTGCGGACTATCGGCAGAAGGCTTGGAAGATTCGCACGCCAGGAATGCAACTCCAACCGGGCGTCGAGTTCGACGTGATCTCGGCGCACGGCAAGCCGTTCAAATCGGCCATCATTGAGATCACCTCTTACGATGGCCGGCCGCAAAAGGCGTATGCGCCGTTCAACCGCTTCAGCGATGGCGGCACCCTGCTCTTCCTCGGCCACCTGCAAGGCGAGGTACTGCGCGCGAAGCAGGTGCGCGAGATGCGGACCGATATCCGGCTGGCAGGCCTGCCGCAGGAGAATGTTATCGCGCCGGCGCAGAACCGGCAGCAGCCGGGCGGTGAACGTGGCTACGCGTATTTCGGCCCGGCGCAGGCGGTGCAGGCGGGGGCAGTGAAAGTTCTGGTCGATCCGAAGACGCCGGAATGGGCGCGCGAAACGGTGCTCGATACGGGCACCAAAGTCGCGCAATACTACGAGAAGGCCTACCAGCGCCCGCTAAGGGAGGAATTGTTCATCACGGTGTCGATCGGCAGCGACGAGAAGCCGGGGCTGTCGATGAATGGCGGCGCGGTGCTGGGCCAGCTGGCCTACCATTTCTCCGGCTCGCAGTTGGCCGGCGACCATCCCAAGAAGCGCGAGATGCTGGTGCGACTGGTGGCGCACGAGATGGCGCATATCTGGCAACTCAACACCGCGCGCGGCGGCGTGGGAGGGAAGGATCAATGGATCCATGAGGGCGGCGCGGAGGCCATGGCACTGGACGCCATCCAGCAGTCCGGCGTCGCCAGCGCGGAATCGGTCAACGCCTACCGCGCGGCGCAAACCGCAGCGTGCGAGAAGCTTGGCAACTCGGTCGAGACATACAACGGCATCTACGCTTGCGGCTTGATGCGCTTCGATCAGCTGGGCGTGGGTATCGTGCCGCTGTGGCGCGGCCTGATCGAGGCGACCGAGGCGAAGGGCGAGCCCTACTCCGAACAGATGGTCAGGGATGTCGCAGCAGCCCAGCGCACGGCCACGGCGGCGGCACTAGGCAGCGGAGGCTAACAAACCTCAAGCTTGCGCCATCGCAAACACCTCCTGCGCCAGACGTGAACAATAGGCACTCCAGACTATTTCCTGGGGTGCCCTATGAACAAGCTGCACCGTACCGAGACGACCTACATCGATGAGGTGAGGCGTGCCGCAGTATTCTCCCTGCAATGGCAGCTCGAGCTGCGCAACCTGAAAAGCACGGCAACCCATCCGATTTCCCATAACAACAGGCTGCAACTGTTCATCTGCGGTGAGCAAGCTTTCAGCGACATCCTGGCACGCATTGGCGATGCCGAAGCCAGCATCGACTTGTGCTGCTGGGGATTTGATCCCGGCATGGAACTGGGCCGGACGCGGGCTGCCGACTGGCCGCGCGGCCCTACCTTAGGCGATGCGCTGATCAGGGCCGGGCAACGCGGCGTCAAAGTCAGGCTGCTGGTCTGGTACGACACGCTGGGCTGCGCATTCGCCCGGAATATGCCCGGCTACTCCCATGACCTGACCCCGTGGTACTACCGTCGTGACCAGCAAGGCGCTGACGAGATCAGCGCTGCTCACAGTATAGCGCTGCTGGCAGGTATCAAAAGCGCCCCCTTCCACCTGGCACGCTACCTGCGCTACCGCTATGAGGACTTTCCGGTAGCGGCGCGTGACATATCGCCATTGGCGCGCGCCGAATACTGTCATAGCTGGTACCAGGCAGCCGCGCGCAAACAACTGAAGGGCATCGAACTGCGCACGCGCTCGGGCAACCGCCGCGCCATCGAGGCTAGCCTCGCGACCGAGAAGAACCACCCCGCAGGCCTATCGAAGGCGGAGTTCGAAGCCATGGGAATGGAGCATTTGGGCTCTCATCACCAGAAAACGATCCTGATCGACTACGCCCACAACCGCGGCGCGCAGGCGATCGGCTACGTGATGGGTTTGAACTCCGTCACCGACTATTGGGACACGACTGAGCACCTACTGGAGGACCCTCGGCGTGAGCGCGGCGGGAAAAAGGAAAAGGAGGAATGCGTACAAACCCTGCGCGACGATCCGGGCTTTCGCACATTGAAACCGTACCAGGACTATGCCTGCCGCATTGATGCTGGACGGGCTTTAATCGAAGTGCATGAGAACTTTGCGTCGGCATGGGCCCGTGCCGGTGGTGAGCCGCCCCCTGCGTCAACCCGCGCTAATCCACCGGCGGCTCTTCTACGCAAGGCGCTACCAGGCGATTCCACCGTGCAGATCGTCCGCACGCAGCCGGAAGAGAGACAGGACAAAACAATTAAGGAGGCCTATTTCCTCGCTACCGCCACCGCCGCCACAACACACGGCTATATCTATATCGAGAACCAGTATTTCCAGTACGAGGAATGGTTGCAATTCCTGCTGGAACAGCGGCGCAATACGGTCAGGCAATGGCTGCAAAGGAAGAAGGAGAACAGAACGGCGGAGGATTTGCCAGTCATGTACGTGTTCATCGTCATGCCCGTGCCGGAGCGCGAACAGATGATTCCACGCACTTACGATGCGCTAGCGACTCTGGGCCAGCAAGACCGCATGACGGGTCAAGTCATGCGGGTCAAGGAGGAGAACGAGCGCAAGCCGCACCAGGTCAGGAGTGGTTTCGGTACCACGGCGCCTGCTCCCCGCCAATTGCCGGATGTGGTGAAGAAGGCCAACGCCACCGACAAGCCCAGCGCGCTACGCCTGGAAAATGAGTATGGACTAAAGGTCTCCACCGTCATGCTCAATGCCTGTGGCTTCAACAACGGCCGCTGGCGCTACCGCGAAATCTACATCCACTCCAAGCTGATGATCGTCAGCGACGCGTTCCTCACGCTGGGCAGTGCAAACCTGAACCAGCGCAGTATGGCTGTCGATAGCGAGCTGAATATCTCCATCTGCGATCCGTCGCATGCGCGCGATATGCGGCAGAGGGTTTGGGGGCTGCTAAGCGGCGGCGAGGTAACAGGTGGGAATGGAACCGCGCGTGACATCAAAACCGATTTCGAGAAGTGGCAAGTCATCGCCAACAACAACCTGGCAAAAAGAAGTGACAAGTCTGGCAACGGAGAAAAAAGAGCATTGACCGGCTTCATCCTTCCTCTTGAAGACGACCGCAGCTCTTTAACAAGGCTGGGATAAGCATGAAGCTCGCTAAAGAAGACATTTTGCAAATCTCATCCGCGACACTAGCGATCACCCTACTTCTGTACTGCTATCACATGGATACTCCTTCAAACGACCTACCCCGAAATCAGGATCTGCCTTTGTTCCGACCACACAGAAGTGATTTTCCATGTACGGCGGAAGCGAAAAGCCATCCGCCACTCGACGCCCAAGCCGAAGCCTGGTTCCGCGAAGCCCGTGCACTAGAGGATCCCAGCATCTTTTATGAAGACAGGGATCTCAAGAAGATCGTCGAACTAACTCGCATGGCAGCCGACCGCCGACACTGGAAAGCTATGCTCAATCTGGCAACCTACTATTTGGAAGGATGGGATCCTGATCGCGGCACCGAGGATGCGCTCAAATTGGTAGAAGAGGCAATGCGCATGGGAGTGCCTGCGGCCTTCGACCGGATGGGAACCTACTTCATGAACGGTACCGGAGTTGATCAAGACATCACCAGGGCCTATGCGTTCTGGCAGAAAGCGGCAGACATGGGGAATCCAGACGCCATGTCTTACTTGGCCAAGCGATTAAATGTTGGCGAAGATCGCCGTGGGTATTGGAGCAACATCCCCGTCGCCGTCCAAATGATGGAATGCGCATTAGCCCAAGGCAACGCAAAGATGGCGCATACCCTCCACTACCTTTATGCCGAGCCTAGGGCCGCTGACGGAACGATAATTGGTGATCGAAGTGGTGAAACTAAATCTCGTGCGTTAAAAGTGCTTCACTTGGGCGTAAAGTTAGGTTGTGCCGATTGTGCTCGCGCGCTTTGGTTAGAGTTCAGCGACCCTTTGAGCTTAATTGACACAATCGCGCCTTACATCGACAAAGCACGCGCTGAACGCTATGAAATGCTAGGCGATGCGCTGGACTACAATCCCTACCGCCGCTTCCCCAACCTGGACAAAGTCCTCCCACTGCCGCCTGCCATTCTGCCGCCCTGGGACGGCAAGCGCGAAAGTCTGCTGGCCGCTGCGATGGGTGTCGTCACCACGCCGCCGCTTCCATCCGCTCCCGCGCCGGCCAACGCAGGCCGCTATTACCTCGATCCAGCCTATCGCTTGCGCAAAACCGGGGAGAGCACCACCGCGCGGGTCGTCCCGTTTGCCGGCTACTGGCGCCCAGCCATCGAGAGTAGCGCCAAGGATCAGGCGCGTCACCCAGCATTAGCCCGCCCCGGACTGTATGCCAAAGGGGAAGTGTTCGAAACCATCCAAAGCAGCAAACCGATAGGTGACCCGGTGTGGGAATACTATCGCACCATCCCCGCAGAACCTGAGGCCGTGGCGCCCCAAGCTGTCCCCGTATTGGTGAGGAAGGTGGCACAAGTGACGCCGGCGGTGCAATGCAAAAGCGATAAACCTTGCACGGTGGGCGGCATCTGGCAACCATGGGTCGCCGATGGCCACCCCTTGCAAAGCATCGTGAACCAGCCATGGCGCCAGACCTGGCTGCAAGCAGGGCAGCCTTTCCCGCAACCAGAACGCGATTGGCTCCTCAAACTGCCCGAGGAGGATGTGACCTGGCATTTAATGGAGAAGGCCGACTGATCAGGTTTGGCTCGCTGCGCAAGAACGAACTGTCTGAAGCGATCCAAAGGTTCGCAGGTGGCGGCTAGGTGCCGCGCAGTACGCGAAGGATGTCGTAGCAGGCGCCCATGGTGTGGTAGTCCACCTTGCCGGCCGGGCTTTTCTCGTCGGAGTATTTGCGGTTGTCGGAGGACAGGATGCGGTACCAGGCGCCGTGCTCGTGGTCGACAAAATGGGTCCAGCAGTAGCGCCATAGTTCCTGGTACAACTCGCTGTACTGCGCGTCCTCGGTGCGCTCGGCAAGCATGGCGGCGGCGGCCAATGTCTCGGCCTGAACCCAGAAGTATTTGTCGGCGTCGCAGATTTCGCCATCCGGGCCGAAGCCGTAGTGCAGGCCGCCGTGCTCGTAGTCCCAGGCGCGCTCCACCGCCAGGGCGAACAGCCGCTCCGCTGCGGGCAGCAGCCAGCGGCTGTCGCGCTGCAAGTGGGCTTTGTGCTGCTCCAGCTGCAGCAGCAGCTTGGCCCATTCGGTGAAGTGGCCGGGCTGGTAGCCCCACGGGCGGAACAGGTTGGCCTTGTCGTGCAGGTTGTATTCCCAGTCCACCGACCAGTCGCTGCGATAGTGTTCCCACACCATGCCGTTGGCGCGTTCGGCCTGGCGCTGTGTGATATTCCAGGCCAGTTCTTCGGCGCGGTGCAGGTAGCGCGGCTCGCCGGTGGCCTGCCAGGCGGCCAGCATGGCTTCGCAGGCGTGCATATTGGCGTTCTGGCCGCGATAGCTGTCCAGCTTTGTCCAGTCGGCGCTGGCCTGGTCGGCGTACAGGCCGTGGCGCGGCTCCCAGAAGCGCTCTTCCATCAGGGCGAAGGTTTCGGCCAGGTAGCCGCGCGCGTCGCCCAGGCCCGCCATCAGGGCGTGCGCGTAGGCCAGCAATACGAAAGCGAGGCCGTAGCAATGGTTTGTGTCGTCCAGCAGCTTGGCGCTACCGTCGCGCCATTCCAGCTGCCAGGCGTAGCCGCCGGTGTTGCGGTTGCGGTGGGCGTTGCGCAGGAACTCGACGCCGTGCCGTACTTGCGTGATGTAGTCCGGGTTGCCGTGGCGCGCGGCCATGGCGTAGGTGAACACGAAGCGGGTGCTCGATACCAGGTGGCGCGTGACGGCGTCGTACACCGTGCCGTCGTCCTTGAAGAAGTGGTAAAAGCCGCCGCTCGGGTCGATGCAGCGCGGGTGGTAGAACGCCATGGTGTGGGCAATGTGGCGCTCCAGCGTGGCGGGAGCGAAGAAGTCCGGGAAGTCGCTGTTCATCGGCGTTTCCTTAATCGTCATGGCTGCTCTCGCGCACCGACAGGCGCACGTCGAGGACTTTTTCCAGCACCTGGCCGGGATCGGTTTCCATCAGCAGCTCGACACCGGCGGCACCCAGCGCCTCCTTGTCCACGCTGATGCTGGACAGCGGCGGCACAGCGGCGGCGGCGGCGCTGATGTCGTCAAAGCCTACTATAGCGATATCGTGCGGCACCTTTAGCCCAGCCTCCAGACAGGCGCGCATGGCAACCAGCGCGGTGGCGTCGTTGTAACAGAATAGCGCATCCGGGCGCTGTGTCATGGCCAGCAGCCCGGCCACCGCTTCGCGCACGGCGAGGTCGCGGTCGCCCACGCTGGGCAGCGTGATTTCCAGGTCGGGGTCGGCCAGGCGGCGCGCGTCATACAGCGCCTTGCGGAAACCGCGCACGCGCTCCTGGATGCTGTAGTGCGACAGCGGCCCGGCCAGCATGGCGATGCGCTTGCGGCCCCCTTCAACCAGGTGGCGTGTTGCAAGGTAGCCGCCCAGCCTGTGGTCGGGATTGACCGAGGTGTAGCCGGCCAGGCGCGTATCGACCAGCACCATGGGTTTGCCGCTGGCGCGCAGCGCGGCCAGCACTTCCGCTTCGAAGAAGCCGGCGCACAGGATGGCGTCCGGCTGGTGCAGGCGGATCAGGTCGGCCACCGGTTCGGCGGGGTTCACGGTCAGCAGCGAGAGTGCAATGCCCTGCTTGCGGCAGGCTTCTTCGGCGCCGTTCAGCACGGGCAGGTAGAAGGGGCTGGAGAGCAAGGTGCTGTGCTGGGCGTGCAGCAGGAAGGCCAGGCGGCGGATGCGGCCGCCGCGCAGGTTGCCGAAGTCGTAGCCCATGTCGTGCGCGGCGGCGACGATCAGGGCGCGCGTGTCTTCGCCCAGGCCGTCCTGGTTCTTCAGGGCGCGCGAGACGGTGCCGATCGAGCGTCCGGTCTTCTCGGCGATCATGCGGATGGTGACGCTCACTGCTGGCCCTCGCGCGAGAACGAGTACGGCGCGTCGGCCGGCCGGGTACCGCGCTGTTCGTTCGGCTTGGCCGCCATTTCGACCTCGAAGGTGGCGCCGCGCAGCAGTTCGTCGTGGCCCAGCCAGTTGCGCTGCAGTGCCTTGCCGTTCAGGCGCGCGGCGCGGATGTAGCGCTTGTCGGCGCCGTTGCCGGGCGCGTTGATGCGCACTTGCTTGCCGTTCTCCAGGTGCAGCGTGGCGCGCTGGAACAGCGGCGCGCCCACCACGTACTGGCCGACCGCCGGGGTGACCGGGTAGAAGCCGAGCGCGGAGAACACGTACCAGGCCGAGGTCTGGCCATTGTCTTCGTCGCCGCAGTAGCCGTCCGGCGTCGGCTGGTACATGCGGTTCAGCGTTTCGCGGATCCAGTATTGCGACTTCCACGGCGCGCCGGCGTAGTTGTACAGGTAGAGCATGTGCTGGATCGGCTGGTTGCCGTGCGCGTACTGGCCCATGTTCGCGACCTGCATTTCGCGGATCTCGTGGATCACGGAGCCGTAGTAGCTCTCGTCGTAAGTCGGCGGCAGGCTCATGACGGTATCGAGCTTGTCGATGAAGGCTTTGCGGCCGCCCATCAGGTTGACCAGGCCGTCGATGTCGTGGAACACGGACCAGGTGTAATGCCAGCTGTTCCCTTCGGTGAAGGCGTCGCCCCACTTGAAGGGGTTGAACGGTTTCTGGAAGCTGCCGTCCTGGTTGCGGCCGCGCATCAGGCCTGTCTCCGGGTCGAACAGCTTTTTGTAGTTCATGGCGCGCTGGGCGTAGATGCCGATTTCCGATTCGGGCTTGCCGAGCGCTTTGCCCAGCTGGTAGATCGCGAAGTCGTCGTAGGCATATTCCAGCGTGCGCGCGGCGTTCTCGTTGATCTTCACGTCGTAGGGCACGTAGCCAAGCTCGTTGTAGTACTTCACGCCTTTGCGGCCGACGGCGCTCATCGGGCCTTCGTTGTTGGCGCCGTTCTTCAGCGCGGCCCACAGGGTCTCGATATCGGCGTTGCTGCGCGCGCCCTTGATCCAGGCGTCGGCCACCACCGAGGCGGAATTGTTACCGACCATGATATCGGCGTAGCCGGGGCTGGACCATTCGGGCAGCCAGCCGCCTTCGCGGTAGGCGTTGGCCAGGCCGGACTGCATTTCGCGGTTGATGGCGGGGTAGACCAGGTTCAGGAAGGGGTACAGGGCGCGGAAGGTGTCCCAGAAGCCGGTGCCGCCGTACAGGTAGCCAGGCAGCACCTTGCCGTTGTAGGGGCTCCAGTGCACCGGCTGGCCGGCGGCGTCCAGCTCATACAGCTTGTTGGGGAACTGCACCATGCGGTACAGGCTGGAGTAGAAGGTGCGCATCTGGTCGATGCTGCCGCCCTCCACTTCCACTTTGCCGAGTACGCGGTTCCAGGCCGCTTTGCCGCGCGCGCGGGTGGTGTCGAAGTCGTCGCTGGCCAGCTCGCGCTGCAGGTTCAATTCGGCTTGTTCGGGGCTGATGAAAGACGAGGCGACCTTCATGTGCACCTTCTCGCCGCGCGCGGTCTTGAAGCCGACGATGGCGCCGCTGTGCGCGCTCTCCATCTCCAGCGCGCCGGCCACCAGCTCCTTGCCGCGCCAGACATCGGTGGAGGTGAACGGTTTGTCGAACACCATCACGAAGTAGTGGCGGAAGTTGGATGGCAGCGGGCCGCGCGCGTAGCGCGTGCTGTAGCCGACCACCTTGCGCTGCTCGGGGATGATCTTGACGTAGGAGCCTTTGTCGAATGCATCCACCACCACATAGCTATGCTCCGATTGCGGGAAGGTGAAGCGGAACTGCGCGGCGCGCTCGGTGGGGGTGAGTTCTGCCGTTACGTCGGAATCGGCCAGGTACACACTGTAGTAGTACGGTTTGGCGGTTTCGGATTTGTGCGAGAACCAGCTGGCGCGTTCGTCTTCGGTGAAGCGCTTGCTGCCGGTGACGGGCATGACGGAGAACTGGCCGTAGTCGTTCATCCAGGGCGACGGCTGGTGCGTCTGTTTCAGGCCACGCATCTTGTCGGCGTCGTACTGGTAGGTCCAGCCGTTGCCCATTTTGCCGGTCTGCGGCGTCCACAGGTTCATGCCCCACGGGACGGTGATGGCGGGATAGGTGTTCCCGTTCGACATTTCGGGCTTGCTGGCGGTGCCCATCAGGGGATTGACCCATTCGACCGGGTCGCTGACCTTGCCGACGAACTGCGCGGCAGCCGGCAGCGCGGCGCATGCCAGCGCGAGGCCCAGCGCCACGGTGGCGCGGCGGATGGTGTAAGTGGCGCTCATTACTTGTACTCCGTTTGGCTGTATGGGCGGGCGCTGCGTTCGCGGCCCCATTCCTTGTTGGGCGCGGCCTGCATGCGGAACAGCAGTTCGCCGCCGGCCATGATGTCTTCGTGGCGCAGGAAGCTGCGCGCCAGCGGCTTGCCGTTCAGGGCGACGCTGCCGACGAATCCGTTGGCGGCAGACAGCCCTTCGGCACGGATGGTGAAGCGTTTGCCGTTCGGCAGGTTAAGCACTGCCTTGTCGACAAACGGGCGGCCGATCACGTATTCATTGCTGCCGGGCGCCACGGGGTAGAAACCCAGCGCGGTAAAGGCCAGCCAAGCCGACATCTGTCCCAGGTCATCATTGCCCGCAAGCCCGTCCGGCTTGTTGTGGTACTGGCTGGCGACGATCTGCCCCAGGCGCGCTTGCGTCTTCCATGGCGCGCCGGCGTAGTTGTACAGGTAGGCCACGTGGTGCGACGGTTCGTTGCCGTGCGCGTAGTGGCCGATCAGGCCGGAGATATCCTCCATGTGGGCGTAGACGTTGTCTGCCACCTTGGCGTCGAACACCTGGTCGATCTTGTCCGCCAGTCCGGCATCGCCGCCCAGCATGGAGACCAGGCCGGCGTTATCGTGCGGCATATACCAGGAGTATTGCCAGGCGCTGCCCTCGGTGTAGTCGCTGCCGAAGTTGGATTGCACCGGGTTGAAGGGCTCGCGGAACTCGCCCGTGGTCTTGCGCGCGCGGATAAAGCCGGTTTTGGTGTCGAATACGTTGCGGTAGTTCTGCGCGCGCTGGTAGTAGCGGGCGGCGATGTCTTTCTTGCCCATCTTCTCCGCCATGCGCGCGATGGTCCAGTCGTCGAAGGCGTATTCCACGGTTTTGGAGGCGGCCTCCGGCTCGCGGTCGATCGGGACATAGCCCAGCTTCATGTAGTGCTCAAGCCCGCCGTATGGGCCGTATTCCGCGCTGGCTGTCATGGCAGCCAGCGCCTCCTCGGCGTTGAAGCCCTTGATGCCCTTCATGTAGGCGTCGGCGATCACCGGCACCGCGTGGTAGCCGATCATGCACCAGGTCTCCAGCCCATGGAAGGACCACACCGGCAGGATGCCGTGCGGGCTATGCTGGCGCGATGCCACCAGCGAGTTCACGAAGTCCGCATTGCGCTGCTCGGGCTGCAGCAGCGTGAGCAAGGGATGCAGGGCGCGGTAGGTGTCCCACAGCGAGAAGGTGGAGTGGTAGCGGAAGCCTTTGGCCTGGTGCACCTGGTTGTCCGGCCCACGGTATTTGCCGTCGCGGTCCATGTACAGGCTAGGCGCCAGCATCGCGTGGTACAGGCTTGTGTACACCATGGTGCGCATATCGGCCGGGGCATCGATCGCCACGGCGGACAAGGCGTCGTTCCAGGCCGCGCCGGCGCGCTGCCGTTCGGCGTCGAAGTCCCAGCCCGGCATTTCTTCCAGGTTGGCCAGCGCGCCGTCTTCGCTGACGCCGGACAGGGCCACCTTCACCAGCAGCGTGCCATCGGCCGGCGTGCCGAATTCCAGCGCCCCGACCAGGGCCTTGCCTTCCAGGTGCACCTTGTCGGCCGGCGTCTTGCCCGGGCCCGCGAAGCCTTTGTACTCAACGCCTTCCTCGCGGTTCAGCAGGCTGCGGCTGCTGATCGGCTGCGAGAACTTCATGGCGAAGTACACCTGGCGGCCGGGCGCCCAGCCGCGCGTGATGCGCATGCCGGTAATGGTCTGGCTGTCGCGCACGCGCAGCGAGGACCACAGGTTCTTGCTCGCGTAGTCGTAAATGCTCTGGCGCAGGTCGAGGATGACCTTGGCCGTGGCGCCCTTGGCGTAGCGGTAGCGGTGCAGGCCGACCCGCTCGCTGGCGGTCAGTTCAACGTCGACCTCATGGTCCTGCAGGCGCACCGCGTAATAGCCCGGCTCCGCGCGCTCCTCGGCGTGGCTGAAGCGCGAGCGGTAGCCGCTGAACGGGCGCTCCGGGTAGCCCGGTTCCAGCTTGGTCTCGCCGCTGTAGGGCATGAGCAGGATGTCGCCCAGGTCGGAATGGCCGCTGCCGGAGAAATGCGTATGGGAGAAGCCGAGGATGGAATTGTCTTCGTAGCGGTAGCCGGCCGCCCACGGGTAGCTTTGGCGGAAGTGCCGCACCTGGGTGTCCGGGCTGAGTTGCACCATGCCGAAGGGGCGGCTGGCGCCGGGGAAGGTGTGGCCGTCGCCGCCGGTGCCGATGAACACATTGACGGCGGCAGCGGGACTGCCGGGGGGAGCCGCCAGCACCGGTGAGGCGGCGGCGTACAGCAGCGCGGTGCACAACACCGCGATCGGACGTTTACCCATGGTGTCTCCTTTTTTGGTGATGCTGTTATAGCCTCACCCGATTTCCCCCTGCAATCGAAAGTGGCGGAAACACCGTTAGTTTAGATTGTTTAGTAAACAAAATCCGTTCGGTAAACTGGATACAGGTTGTGGCGCTCGTCCCAGGTGGCGTGGCGGCGGGCGAAGAAGTCCAGGCGCGCACGCGGATTTTTGGCGAAGGCCGGGTCGCTTTCCAGCTTGGCCTTGAAGGCCGCCGCCAGCGCAGGGTCGGCAGCCAGCATTTCGCGCGCCACCTCCTCCGCCACGTATTCCTCCATGTATTCCTTGCGCTCCAGGTGATTGTTGAAGAAGCCCCAGCCCGCCAGCGAGTCGGCGTTGTGCGGCTCCAGCATGGTCATCACCAGGCGCGATTTAGGCTGGGCGATCGGCACGAACAGGGCGCCCTTGCCGACTTCGCGCTGCTCCGCCTTCCAGGTGCCCTTCCAGCTGGCCAGCTGGTGGCCTTCGAAGGAAGTGGCGGTCAGCCTGGCTTCGTCGGCGCGGAAGGTTTCCAGCGCGACCTTGCCCGGCGCGCTGGCCAGGCGCTTATATGCGATGCCGTGTACTTTCAGCTTCGGCTCCAGCTGGGCCGCCTGGGCGGCCGGCACCAGGTAGCCGCCCGCCGGTGCTTTCACCACCACGTCCGGCACCACCTCTTCGCGCAGCGGCACGGTCCATTTCTGCGGCTTGCTCTCGTCGTAGCGGGTCCACACGCCACCCGATACCTCGGACGGGGTGCGCGTGTATTCGTAGCCCGGGAAGTCGATCATTGCGCTGCGTTCGGTGGTCTTGTAGCTGACCGGCATCTCCGCCAGCTTGGCGGCGCGCACGTCGGCCTCCGCCGCCGCTTTGGCCCAGGCCGGACCATGCTGCGCGAACTGCTCCATCAGCGAGACGATGGTGTTGCGCGTGACTTTGACGCGGTGCGGGTAGTCGCGCCAGGAGTGGGTTTCCACCAGCATGGCAAAGCGGTTACGCAGCGGGAAATAGCCGGTCGAGAAGCGCGCGGTGGACATGCTGTCCACGAAGCCGGAATCCGGCTGGTCGGTCTTGTCGAAGGAAATGTAGAAGTGGCGCGGGTCGGAGCCCTGCTTGCGCAGATCGGCGATAACGTTATCGCGCAGCGCCTTGCCCAGCGGCTGCAGCGCCGGGTCGCCGCCGTGCACCGGCTCCACCTGGATCGAGACGTCCGGCTGGAACTTGGCGCCGTCGGTCACGTGCAGGTCGATGTAGGCCAGCGGGTCCCACTCATTCACCAGCTTCAGCATGGCCTGCATTTCCGGCGCGTCGGCTTTCACGTAGTCGCGGTTCAGGTTGTAGTTCTGCGCCGTGACGCGCCAGCCCATCTCCACCGGGCCGCGCTGGTTGGGGCGGTTGTTCTTGCCGAAGCGCTCATGGCCGTCGACGTTGAAGACCGGCACGAACAGCACTACCTGCTTTTCCAGCGCACCAGCGGCAGCGTTGCCGTCCAGTGCCTCGCGCAAGGCCCAGAAGCCGGCGTCCTTGCCGTCGATCTCGCCGGCGTGGATGCCGCCCTGCACCAGCAGCACCGGCAGCTTGCGCTGCTGCGCGGCCATGGCCGTCAACGCGCCGCTGCGCGATACGGCCATGGCCAGCATCGGCCGGCCTTCCGGCGTTTCACCGAAAGAAAAACAGCGCACGGCTTTCGGATAGGCCTTCTGGTAGGCCGCGCACAGGCGCTCGACTTCGTCGTAGCGGCCGGTGGCCTGGTAGCCGGAACGCTCGGCCACGGTGCTCAGGTCGGGCGCGGCGGGGGCGGCTTGCGCCAGCGGGAAGGCGGCAAGAAGGGACAGCAGCAGTGCAGGTCGCAACATCAACGGACTCCGGCAAAATGAAAGAATGCCGGGAATCCTATCGCAAAATCTTCAACTCTGTAACTTCCGGCCGCACCGGCACCATTTCCGGGGCCGGCGCTGCGCTGCGCATGCGCGCCGAGGCGGCGGGGGCGCGGCAGGTGCCGGTGGCGATAAAGTCCAGCGCCGTGGCCAGCTTGCCCTCGGCCTTGTCGCCCAGCGCATGGCCAAAGTCGTCCGGCGCGGCGCAGGTCGGCGCGAAGCCGTCGCTGTAGTCGCCCCAGCCTTTGTGGTTCACGCCCTGGTACTGGATCGAGAAGTAGGTGGTGCCGCAATTGGGCAGCGGCGTGAAGGCGTACGGCTTGCCGCAAGTCTGGCCGCCAATCAGGTCGACCTTGAAGTCGATGCCGCGCAGGCCGTTGACCACCGACTCGCTGGCCGAGCAGGTGCCCGGTCCGGCCAGCACCACCACGCGCGGCAGCGCCAGGTACGGTAACGGTTCGCTGCGCGGCGCGCCGGCATGGCCTGCGCTCTTGGACTGGAACATGAACGGCGTGGACGGCGGCAGCTTGTCGTTGGCCAGCGTCCTCTCGAAAATTTTGCCCTCGGTGACCGTCGGGCCGGCGATCATATAAGCCAGCTCGCTGGCAATGCTGATATAGCCACCGCCGTTGTAGCGCATGTCCAGCACCAGCTCTTTCACCTGCGCCTCGCGGAACTGGGTGAACGCGTCCATCAGCGCCTTCTCCGCCACCAGGTTGTGCGAGTTGAACACCAGGTAGCCGACTTTGCCGCCCGGCGTATCGAGCACCTGGGACTGCAGTACCGGGTTGACGTTGATGGCCGCCGAAACCAGCGTGAAGTCCAGCGTCTGCGCGCCGCGCAGCACGCGCAGCACGTGCTGTTCGCCGGCCTTGGTCGGCGTTACGCCGGCATTCAGCTTGGCCACGGCCTCGGTGGAGCTGGCGTTGACGAAATCGATGCCGTCCACCTCGATCAGCTGGTCGCCGCGCTGCAGGCCGGCCAGCGCCGCCGGGGTGCCGGGCACCACATAGCTCAGGCGCCAGGTGCGCGGCGCCTTGCCGTCCGCATTGCGCGACCAGTACATGCCGTAGCCGATGTTGGCGCCCTTCTGCTGGGCGTCCCACTGGGCGGTTGGATAGGTGAAGTGGAAGCGGTCCTTCGGCGCGCCCGATGCGGTGACGGCGCTGGTCTTGAGCGCGTTGAAATGATCGATGGCGCTGGTGTAGCTGGCTTCATCGAGCTTGGGCAGTTCGCGGTACCAGAGGTAGTTTTCCTCGTGGTACAGGCGCATGAATTTCTTTTCATCGGCCAGCGTGCCCTGGGTGTCCGGGTACGGCAGGAAACCGTCCGGCGAGCCGGTGCGCGGGTGCTCGCACTTGTTGAAGTACTTCAGCGAAGGCTCCGCCACCGGCGGCGGCTCTGGCGGCGGCGGGTCCGGCACGACGGGAGGCGGTGTGTAATCGCTGCCGCAGGCAGCCAGGATGGCACTCAGGGCCAGCAGGGGAAACTTCTTGGACATCGCAGCATTATAGGGCTGAAATAACGCAAATCGGCGCCCCGTGGAGCGCCGATTTGTAACAGGCTATTTCAACCCTTAGCCACCAAAGTGGTGGTTCAGCTCCAGCCAGACCTGGCGGCCCGCCGGGCTGTAACTGCCGACCGGGTAGTAAGGCCAGCCGCCGGTATCGTCGCGCTTGATGCGGTCCTGCAGGTTGTTCACCGCGACCGACACTGTGGTGGCCTTGCTAATTTTGTATACCACGCTGGCATTGGCCAGGGTGGTCGGGGTCAGCCAGTCCTTGCCGTCGCCGCGCGGGATCTTGCCGTAGCGGCGCAGGAACAGGGTGCTCGACCAGTCGCCCACGTTCCAGGTCAGGCCGGCGTTGATGCGGTCGCGCCAGTCGCCGTTGCCCAGGTCGTTCTTGTCGTCGTTGAGCGGGTCGCCGACGAACTGGCGCGACTCCTGCGTCAGGGTCTTGGAGGCGTTCACCTTGGCGATGAAGTTGCCGTAGGCCGCAGTGCGCAGGGTGTAGCGCGCGCTGATGTCGATGCCGGTGGTTTCGGTCGATGCCGCATTGATCGGGTTGACGTGGATGGTCTTGATCTCGCCCGGACGGGTCAGCGCATTGTCGGCGTAGCGCACAATGCGGCGGATCGCGTCGGCGCAGGTCGGCGAGGTCAGGTCGCCCTTGATGCGGCAATCCGATTCGTCGCGCAGCAGCTTGTCGGCGCTCAGGTTGGTCACCAGGTCGTCGATGCGGACCTTCCAGTAGTCGAGCGTGGCGTCGAAGTCGGCGCTCGGCGACCACACCACGCCGACACCGGCCGAACGGCCGCGCTCCGAGCGCAGGTCCTTGCTGCCGGTCTGCACGTAGTCGGCGCCCGGCGAATAGCCGGCGTAGTCGCAGTCGGCCAGCGGCTGGCCGGCCTTGGCGCAGCGGTAGTAGTCGGTGGTGGAGGAATAGTAGCCGGTGCCGCGCGCCTTGTAGATGTAGTTCATGTCCGGGGCGCGGAAGCTGGTCGCGTAATTGCCGCGCACCAGCAGCTGCGTCGCTGGGCGCCATTCCACGCCGCCGTTGTAGGTGAAGCGGCCGTCGCCGCGACCGGCAAAGCTGTAGTGGTCATAGCGGCCGGCGACGGTGGCATCCAGGCCTTTCACGATTGGCACGCCGGCTTCCACGCCGACGGCGTAGCGCTTGCGCAGGCCGGCCGTGATTTCGGTCGGCGTCACGGTGTTGAAGTAGCCCTGGTTGATGCGCTCGTCGGGGCGGTTGGTGAAGCCTTGCTTGCCCAGCTCCGCCACGGCGGCGACCTTGACCGGGCCAGCCGGCAGCTCGAAGGCTTCGCCGTTTGCGGTCAGGCTCAGGGTATTGGTCCAGGCCTTGTCGTCGCTGACGGCCTCGCCGGTGATGCTGTTGAATTCTTCCGGCGTCAGGCGCTTGGCCAGGCGCGCGGGATCCGGCGCGTAGATGGCGATGCCGCCGGACGTCACGCCCAGTTTCGGGCCGAGGAAGAAGCTGTCGATATTGGCCAGCGCGCGCTGGGTGTGGTTCTGGCTCTTGTACAGCGAGGCGGAGTAGCCGGCTTCGTAGTTCCAGGTGCTGTTCGGGACCTGGCCGCGCACGCCGACGGACAGGGAGCTGACCTGGTCGTCCCAGCGGCGGTTGTAGCGGCCCACGCCGCCCATTTCCTCCGGCGAGATGAAGCGGGTCCATGCTTCGTTGGCCTTGGTGTTCTGGTTGTAGAAATAGCTGTCGGTGGCCGAGCGCGAAGTCCACGACGGGCCGCGCGTGTTGTTGCTGCTGCGGTTTTGGCCGTACAGCGCTTCGGCAAACAGGGTGGTGCTGTCGGACAGCTCGTAGTTGGCGCTGCCGAACACGTTCTGGCTGCTGTTCTTGGTCTGCGTGGTCCAGTAGGTCGGGCCGACCTTCGGGCTGGCGCAGTAGCTGCCGGCCTTGGCGGTGTACTTGATGGTGCTGCCGCCAAACAGGTCGCTCAGCGCGGCGCAGGTGTCGCCCGGGTCGACGAACTTGCCGGTGCTGACATTCTTGCGCGACAGGATGCTGCTTGGCGCCACGCCGGTGCGGCTGGCCATAAAGTCGCGGTCCGCGCTCCACAGCGGGTCGCGCTCGGACAGTTCGACGCTGAATACGGTGTTCAGCTTGTCCCAGCTATGGCCGCCGCTGAACTGCAGGCGCTTGTCGCCGCCGCCGCCGCGCGTGGTGGTGCCGGCCTTGGCGTTGATGTCGAAGCCTTTGGCCTGCTTTTTCAGGATGATGTTGACCACGCCTGCAATCGCGTCCGAACCGTACACCGACGAGGCGCCGCCGTTCAGGATTTCGATGCGTTCCACGATGCTGGATGGGATGTTGGCCAGGTTGGTGAAGTTCACCGTGCCTTCGTAGGCGATCGGGAAGTCCGCCATGCGGCGGCCGTTCAGCAGCACCAGCGTGTGGTTCGGTCCCAGGCCGCGCAGGCTGATGGCGTTGGCCGACGGCGTGAAGGTGTTGCCGAAGTCGGCGCCCTGCACGAAGCCGCTGTTCTGCGACTGGCTGGTCAGCGCGTCGAATACGTTTTTGTAGCCTTGCTTGGTAATGTCCTCGCCGGTCAGCACGGTGATCGGCGATGGGCCTTCCAGGCTGGCGCGCGGGATGCGCGAGCCGGTGATCACGACAGATGAAGCAGCTGCGATTTCCTGGGCCTGGACAATGCCGCACGACAGGGCGAGCACGCCTGCCGCCAGCGAGTTTAGTTTGAATTTTGGTTGCATGAAGTGGTCCTCTGGTAACGAGGCGCCACCTTAGCAATTCCGGCTTCATTACTGAACGAATGAATTCGCAAATGCTTATGAAAAAGCCGGGGACAAAATTGCTCCCCGGCTTTTGTTGCAAATTAAATGGGGTACGTCCCCATTTTTTAGGCGGCGTGGGTGGCGACCTTGGGCTTGCTGAACTCGGCCAGCAGTGCGGCTTCTTTCTGCTTGGCGGCTTTCAGGTGGCGCTCCTTCACGTGGCCGTAGCCGCGGATGTCTTCCGGGATGCGGGCGATGGCGACTGCGGTGGCGAGGTTGTCGGCATCCAGCTTGCCCAGCAGGCTGCCTACGGTGTTGCGGTACTCGCCGATCAGGGCGCGCTCCATCTTGCGCTCTGCGGTGTAGCCGAACACGTCGAGGGCGGTGCCGCGCAGGCCTTTGAATTTGGCCAGCACGCTGAAGGCTTTCAGCATCCATGGGCCGAATTCCTGCTTGACCAGGTGGCCGTCCTTGTCTTTCTTCGCCAGCAGCGGCGGCGCCAGGTGGAACTTCAGCTTGTAGTCGCCTTCGAACATGTTGGCGATCTTTTCGCGGAAGGCCGGGTCGCTGTGCAGGCGCGCTACTTCGTATTCGTCCTTGTAGGCCATCAGCTTGTACATGTAGCGGGCTACGGCTTCGGTCAGCTTCTTGCTGCCAAAGGCGCTTTCCGCTGCCTGCACCTGCGCGACGAAGTCGCTGTATTGCTTGGCGTAGGCTGCGTCCTGGTAGGCGGTCAGCAGTTCGACGCGCTTGGCGATGATCTCTTCCAGCGTCTGGGTGCGCTTGAATTCGATCACGGTGGCCGGAGTGGCCAGCTTGGCGACGGCGGCGGTGTCGTGCGCGCAGTAGCGGCCCCAGTTGAAGGCCGACTTGTTGAAGCCGACCTGCACACCATTCAGTTCGATCGCTTTCATCAGCGCTTCTTCGCTCAGCGGCACTTTGCCCTTCTGGAAGGAGTAGCCCAGCATGAACATATTGGTGGCGATGGAGTCGCCCATCAGCGCGGTGGCGATCTTGCCGGCGTCGACGAAGTCGACATTGGCTTCGCCGCAGGCGCGCTTGATCTCGCCCTGCGAGGAGGCGCCCGGGAACTGCCAGTCCGGGTTCTTCACGAAGGCGGCGGTGGTGGCGCCGGTCGAGTTGATGGCGGCGTAGGTGCGGCCTTCGCCCATGCGCGACAAGGCGTCTTTCGATGCGGTCACGATCTGGTCGCAGCCGATCACCAGGTCGGCGCTGCCGGTGCCGACGCGGGTCGAGTGCAGGTCGGCCTGCTTGTCAGCCAGGCGCACGTGCGACATCACCGGGCCGCCCTTCTGCGCCAGGCCGGACATGTCCAGCACGATGGCGCCCTTGCCTTCCACGTGGGCTGCCATGGCCAGGATCTGGCCCACGGTCACCACGCCGGTGCCGCCGATGCCGGTGATCAGGATGCCGTACGGGTTCTCGGTCGACGGCAGCGCCGGCGCCGGCAGGGCCGGCACTTCGCCACCGCCCGCTGCGGCCTTCTTCGGTTTCTTCAAGCCGCCGCCTTCCACCGTCACGAACGACGGGCAGAAGCCGTTGACGCAGGAGAAGTCCTTGTTGCAGCTGGACTGGTTGATCTGGCGCTTGCGGCCCAGTTCCGTTTCCAGCGGCTCCACCGACAGGCAGTTCGACTGCACCGAGCAGTCGCCGCAGCCTTCGCACACGGCTTCGTTGATCACGGCGCGCTTGGCCGGGTCGGGGAACTCGCCTTTCTTGCGGCGGCGGCGCTTCTCGGAGGCGCAGGTCTGGTCGTAGATCATGGCCGACACGCCCGGCATGTCGCGCAGTTCGCGCTGCACGTCCATCAGCTCGGAGCGGTGGCGCACGGTGACGCCTGGCGCCCAGTTGTAGTCGTCCGGGTATTTTTCCGGCTCGTCGGTCACGACGATGATCGGCTTCACGCCTTCGGCCGCAATCTGGCGCGAAATCATGCCCGGGTCGAGCGGGCCGTCCACGTTCTGGCCACCGGTCATGGCCACGGCGTCGTTGTACAGGATCTTGTAGGTGATGTTCACCTTGGCCGCCACGGCGGCGCGGATCGCCAGGATGCCGGAGTGGAAGTAGGTGCCGTCGCCCAGGTTGGTGAAGACGTGCTTCTCGTTGGTGAACGGGGCCTGGCCGACCCAGGTCACGCCTTCCGCGCCCATATGGGTGAAGGTGGACGTTTCGCGGTCCATCCACAGCACCATGTAGTGGCAGCCGATGCCGGCCAGGGCGCGCGAGCCTTCCGGCACCTTCGTCGAGGAGTTGTGCGGGCAGCCGGAGCAGAAGTATGGGATGCGGTCGGTCTGCGGGTTGGCCTTGGCCGGCAGGTTCTTCAGCGCGGCTTCCTTCGCTTCCAGGAAGGCGATGCGTTCCTTCACGCGTGCGGCGACCGGGTGGTCCTTGCAGTAGTGCTCGATGCGCGAGGCGATGGCGCGCGCGATCTGGGCCGGGTTCAGCTCATAGGTGGCCGGCAGCAGCCAGTCGCCGTGGCCGGTCTTGCCGTGGTTGCTCCACTCGCCGGTGTCGTCGAACTTGCCGACCACGCGCGGGCGCTCGGAATCCGGCAGGTTGTACAGCTCTTCCTTCAGCGCGTATTCCAGGATCTGGCGCTTTTCTTCGACCACGATGATCTCGTCCAGGCCCTTGGCGAATTCGTGCACGCCGTCCGCTTCCAGCGGCCAGGTCATGCCGATCTTGTACAGGCGGATGCCGATATCGGCGGCGGCTTGCTCGTCGATGCCCAGGTCGGCCAGCGCCTGGCGCGTGTCCAGGTAGGACTTGCCGGCGGTGATGATGCCGATCTTCGGCTTGGGCGAATCCCAGATGATCTTGTTCAGCTTATTGGCGCGGCAGTAGGCCAGTGCGGCATACCACTTGTAGGTGTTCATGCGCACTTCCATGTCCAGCACGGTGTCCGGCCAGCGGATATTCAGGCCGCCCGGCGGCAGCTCGAAGTCGTCCGGCATCTGGATCTGCACGCGGTCCGGGTCGAAGTCGACCACGGCGCCCGATTCGATGATGTCGGTCACGCATTTCATCGACACCCACAGGCCCGTGTAGCGGCTCATGGCCCATGCATGCAGGCCGTAGTCGATGTATTCCTGCACCGAAGACGGGTACAGCACCGGAATGCCGCAGGCGTTCAGGATGTGGTCCGACTGGTGCGCGGTGGAGGAGGACTTGGCCGCGTGGTCGTCGCCGGCCAGCACCAGCACGCCGCCGTGCTTGGCGGAGCCGGCGTTATTGGCGTGCTTGAACACGTCGCCGCAGCGGTCGACGCCCGGGCCTTTGCCGTACCACATGGCGAACACGCCGTCGTACTTGGCGTCTTCGAACAGGTTGGTCTGCTGGGTGCCCCAGACGGCGGTCGCCGCCAGGTCTTCGTTCATGCCGGGGTGGAATTTGACGTGGTGCGCGTCGAGGTGCTTCTTGGCCTTGATCGCGGTCTGGTCGACCGAGGTGACCGGCGAACCGCGGTAGCCGGTGATGTAGCCGGCGGTGTTCAGGCCTGCTTTCAGGTCGCGCTCGCGCTGCAGCATAGGCAGGCGGATCAGCGCTTGCGTGCCGGTCATGAAGGCGCGGCCGCGCTCCAGGGTCCACTTGTCGTCGAGGGTGATGTCGTGCGCTGGCGATAGCTCGCCACTCTTGACGGGTGCGTTCATCAGGGTTGTCTCCAAAACTTCTTAAATTGTGAACGGCGCCCCGTCTTGGCGCGGGGTTGCCGGGAATACTTTTTAACCCGGTAAGTCCGGGTCAGACCCAAGGGTCCGACCCCGGCCTGCGGCGGTCGCGTACCAGGGTCTGACCCTTGGGTCTGACCCAGGTTTACCGGGGGTTACGCAGCCGACTTGGAAGGATCTTCCAGCACACCGCGTCGAATCTGGTCCAGCTCAATCGACTCGAACAGCGCGCGGAAGTTACCCTCGCCAAAGCCCTGGTCACCCTTACGCTGGATAATCTCGAAGAAGATCGGCCCAATCACATTCTGGGTAAAGATCTGCAGCAGCAGCTCGCGCTCATTCGAATCCGCCGACGAATGGCCATCGATCAGGATGCGCAGGCGGCGCAGCTCCTCAACGTTCTCGCCATGGTTCGGCAAGCGGCGGTTGACCAGCTCATAGTAGGTCTCGATCGTATCCTGGAACACGATGCCCTGGTCACGCAGCCCCTGCACCGAATCGTAGATGCCATCGGTCCCCAGCGCGATATGCTGGATACCCTCGCCGTGGTACTCATTCAGGTACTCGGCGATCTGCGACTTGTCATCCGACGACTCATTGATCGGAATACGGATCTTGCCGCACGGGGAAGTCATCGCCTTCGACTTCA
>NZ_JAYSCO010000075.1:0-27746 GCF_041914865.1 Pseudoduganella sp.
GGTCTTCCGCCGACACCACCTCGCCGGTGGCCGCCTTCACCAGCGGCGGGCCGCCCAGGAAGATGGTGCCCTGTTCCTTGACGATGATCGACTCGTCCGACATGGCCGGCACGTACGCGCCGCCTGCCGTGCAGGAACCCATCACCACCGCGATCTGCGGGATGCCCTTGGCCGACATATTGGCCTGGTTGAAGAAGATGCGGCCGAAGTGGTCGCGGTCCGGGAACACGTCGTCCTGGTTCGGCAGGTTGGCGCCGCCCGAATCCACCAGGTAAATGCACGGCAGGTTGTTCTGCTCCGCGATCTCCTGCGCGCGCAGGTGCTTCTTCACGGTCATCGGGTAGTAGGTGCCGCCCTTCACGGTGGCGTCGTTACACACGATTACGCACTCCTGGCCGGAGACGCGGCCGATGCCGGTGATCACGCCCGCTGCCGGAGCGGCGTTGTCGTACATATCGTGCGCGGCCAGCTGCGAAAACTCGAGGAACGGGGTGCCGGGATCGAGCAGCATCTGTACGCGGTCGCGCGGCAGCAGTTTGCCGCGCGCCACATGCTTGGCGCAGGCCGCCTCGCCGCCGCCTTGCGCCGCTTTCGCGACTTTGGCGCGCAGGTCGTCGACCAGGGCTTGCATGGCGGCGGCGTTGGCTTTGAAGTCCTCGCTGCGCGGATTGAGTTTGCTTTCGATGCTCGGCATTGTCGTCCTCTGGTTCTCTTATTCTGGAAATTCGCCGTCCACGTAAAACCAGCGCAAGCCGCCATCGCCCGGTTCGCGCAGGAAGCGGCTCAGCTCATGCAGGCGCTGGCCGCGGCCATCCACGCGCAGGCGGGCCACGAACTCCACGAAATCCTCGTTCGGCTTGGCCTCTGCTTTACGTTGACGTAAACGTAAAGCAGATTTTACCTCAAGTCCCAGCCATTGGAGCTTTTCGTCCGGGCGTACTATTTTTTCGGTTGGGCGCGTGGTTTCGTGCCAGGTTGACAATAAATACGGCTCATTCTTGAGCGTATAAGCCGTATAGCGCGAGCGCATCAGCTGCTCCGCCGTCTCCGGCACCTTGGCGCCATCGATAAACGGCCCGCAGCACGTCTCGTAAGAAGGACCGCCGCACGGGCAGCCCACAGGGGTCTTCGATTTGGACATCCCGCCATTATCCGCCATATCGGCGATTGAGCTAATATATGCCAAATGAGCAATGTAAATAAAACAAGTATAAGCAAGTTCCTGAGCCTCGTACTGCGGCACAAACCTGAAGAGATCGGCCTGGCCCTGGATGCCAATGGCTGGGCCACTATCGACGAACTGATTGCGCGCGCCAACGCGCGCGGCACGCCGCTAAGCCGAGCCCTGGTTGAAACCATCGTGGCCGAAAGCGACAAGCAACGTTTCGCCATCAGCGCAGACGGCGCGAAGATCCGTGCCAACCAAGGGCACTCGGTCGATATTTCCCTTGGCCTGAAGCCTCAAACACCGCCGGAACAGTTATTCCACGGCACCGCCACGCGCTTTATCGAATCGATCCGCGTCAGCGGCCTGCACGCGGCATCGCGCCAGCACGTGCATCTTTCAGCGGACTCGGCGACTGCTGAAAAAGTCGGCAGCCGCCATGGCAAGCCGGTGGTGCTCGTAGTGGAGTCCGGACGAATGGTCCGCGACGGTCATCTCTTCTATCGATCCGAAAACGGCGTCTGGCTGACCGATAGCGTTCCGCCGGAATATCTGCTGCCTTAAAGGAGCTGCAAGCTTTTCACCCCATCTGGGAAAGTTGCAAGCTTGCCGTTGTTTGCCCGTGCCAATGCAAGCAAATACGTGTCCGTGATCGAGTGTGACCGATACAGGCGATGGTGCTGCACATGTCGGGACGCTACCAGGCTCAGATCGTCTGGCCAGAACGTATGGCCGGGCATCACACGTAAAGCCCTAAGCAAGGGCATTACGAGGATGGGTGACCCAGGAGAATTGGGGTAGCGAGGGTTACCAACGATCCGGAGGACGCCGTTCTCAGTCAATGGGCAGGTGGCCCAAGAGACTTGCCCCACAGAGGCGAACCAGGCCTTCGCAGTTCCATGCTGGATATGGGCAGTGTCGATCAGCGCAATGAGGACATTGACGTCGAGCAAATAGGTCATTACGGCAGCTCGTCGCGCAACTGGTTCACCAATTCCATGGTGACTGGATGCCCTTTTCCCAGCCGTGGTAATACCGGGAAGCCATCGGAGGTGCGCGCGACTGCAAGCGACTCCAAACCATCGCGTGTCAGTGCAATGATCACATCATCCAAGCTCATTTTATTGTTCTTGGCCAATGCCCGAACCGCCTCCAGGAGCTCTTCGTCAATTTCAGGCAGCGTTTGCATAGCTCTTCTCCTTACGGGGATAAGCACATGATACGCCGCTGCGGAAAAGCGCAGCAGGACTTAGCTCAATGCCTGTACGCCAGGCAGTCGAGCGCGAACGGCGATTCCTGGCCGCGCATCAGGGTGGCCAGCAGGCTGGCGCTGCCGCAGGCGAAGGTGAAGCCGAGCGGGCCGTGGCCGACGTTGAGCCAGAGGTTGGGGTATGGCGTGGCGCCGATGATGGGGGCGCTGTTCGGGGTGGCGGGACGCAGGCCGGCCCAGGCTTCGGCGCGGTTGTAGTCGGCGGCGTTCGGCATCGATTCGCGCGCCAGCCGCGTCAGGCTGGCGATGCGGCGGCGGTCGATGCGGGTGTCTTCGCCCACCATGTCCACCATGGCGGCGATGCGCAGCTCGTTGCCGATGCGGGCGTACAGCGTTTTGCGTTCGAAGTCGGTGATGCTGATGTTGGGCGCCACGTGCTCCGGGTGGATCGGCGCGGTCAGGCTGTAGCCTTTGAGCGGGTACATCGGCAGGTCGAGGTCGGCGGTGGCGGCCAGGTCGCGGCTCTGGATGCCGGCGGCCAGCACGTAGTGGTCGGCGGAGATCCAGCCGGCATCGGTTTCAATCGCCGATACCTTGCCATGCTCGACAAAGATGGTGCGCGCCGCCGTGTGCATGCAGCGCTCGAAGCGCGGGTGGGCGTAGATGCGTTTTTCCAGTGCCAGGCAGAAGGCATAGCAATCGGCCACCGCTTCGCCGGCGTTGAAGATGCCGCCAGCCAGCTTGGGCGCCAGTTCGGCCAGCGCCGGTTCGATGCGCGCCGTATCGGCGCCGTACAGGATGGCGCGGTTCTCGTCGGTGTCGGGCTTGTCCAGCGCGGCCTTGAAGGCTTCCTCGCTGCGGTACACCACCAGCTTGCCGGCATTGCGCCAGTTGAATTCGGACAGCGGCAGCGTGAGTTCCAGCTGCGCCAGCGACTGGCGGCTCAGCTCGCCCAACTGCAGCAGCTTGGCCGTGGTGCGGGCGTTGGCGGCGGCATTGCAGTTGGCCAGGAACTGCGTCATCCAGCGCCACTGGCGGATATCGGCTTCGGGACGGAAACGCAGCGGGCCGTCCGGCTGGAACAGCCACTGCATGGCCTTCTTCGGCACGCCGGCATCGGCCAGCGGCGACACGTAGCGGTAGCTGAGCTGGCCGCCGTTGCGGTAGCTGGCAGCGCTGGCGACGGTGGGGGCGCGTTCGAGCAGGGTCACACGGTAGCCCGCTTCCAGCAGCCACCATGCGGACGCCAGGCCGACCACGCCGCCGCCAATCACCACCACTTGCTGTGCTTCCTGCATGCCACCTCCGAGTTTCACTGGTGATAGAGCTTAAGGGGCGCGGTTGCGCCGGAGCCAATGAAACGTATTGTTGCGGCCATAACCTTGGGTCATGTGTTTGCAGCAGTGTTAGTCTGCGCGGCCCAGGATGGCGCGCTGGTACAGGGCGTCGAGGATCTTTTCCTCGGCCCGCGTATGGGCCGAATACTGGCCCGGGTCGGCGTCCGGATCGCTGGCAAAGCCGCCGATCAGCGAGACGATGCCGTGCTTCTTCTGCAAGTCCAGGGCGAAGGTGGAGACCAGGCCATAGGCTTCGCCCAGGTGGCCCACGGCATGGAAGCGCCCATCGGCCGGCATGCCGCCCATATTGCCGCGCACATCGGCGAAGCGCTGGATTCCCAGGCCCCAGCTGTGGTACAGGCCTTTCAGGGTGTCGCCGTTGCTGCCGTTGAAGCGCCACTGCTCGCTGAACATGGCCGCCAGCGAGTGCGGCTGCAGGATCTGCTTGCCCTCATGGCGGCCATCATTGAGCAGCATCAGCATGAGCTTGCCCAAATCGGCAGCAGAGAGCCGGACGCCGCCCGTTGGGCTGAACAGGGTGCCATTGTTGCCGACCACGTAGCGGTCCAGGCCGGGCGGCGCCAGCGGGGCCGCGACGCCGAAATCGTCCACCTGCGCGATCCACGGCCCCTGGCTGTCCCATATCTCGGTATCGCGCGTGCGGCGGCGGTACAGGGTGGCGGTATCGGCCACCTCCTGCTGGCTGAATTCGGACGGGTTGTAGCCGCCCTTCAAGCCCATCGGCGCCAGCAGCAGGCGCTTCATCAGGCGGTCGAAGCGCTCGCCGGTGACGCGCTCCATGATGGTGCCGATCACGCCCCAGTTCAGGTTGGAATAGGTGAAGTAGGCGCCGGGTTCGCCGTCGCGCGCCCACATCTTGCCGCCCGGGACCAGCACCTCGCGCAGCAGCGTGGCGGCGCCCCAGGAATAACCGGCGTCGTCGCGCAGGGTGGAGGTATGGCTCAGCAGGTGGCGCAGGGTGATCGGGCGCGCCGGGTAATGCGGGTTGCGCAAGGCGAAGCCGAGGTAGCTGCCGGCATCGGCATCCAGCGACAGCTTGCCCTCCTCGACCAGCTTCATCAGGCCAAGCGTGGTCACCATCTTGGAGATGGAGGCGATGCGGAACATGGTGTGCGGCGTCACCGGCGCCGTCATCCCGCTGCCGGCCGTGTCGAGGCGGCGCAGGCCGAATTGTTGTTGGTACGCCACCGCGCCATCGCGCACCGCCAATACCGATAAGCCGGACAGCGGCCGCTGCGGGTCGTCCACGATGGCGGCCAGTTCCGCGTCCAGCTTGCTGGCTGCGGCATGGCTGGCTCCACTGATCAATACTGCGCCGACAAGGGCGCGCACACTTTTTTGCATGTCTTCTCCTTTTGCGCCCAGCATACGGCGGCGGGCTTCCCGCCAGCCAATGAAAACTGATTATCCGGCCATAACCGCTGTGCATCACCCATTTGCGGCTAAATGAAAATAGCAGCAGGTTTTTCCTTTCGCTATTACACTAGCAACTATAGGAGAAATGCAATGAGCCTCGCCGGTGCTGAATTTAAACCCGATCTACACGACAATTCGCCGCTGTACATGCAGATTGCGCGCAAGTTAAGCGACGATGTACGAAATGGACGTTACCAGGTAGACCAGGCACTGCCCTCCGAGCGTACGCTGTCGGAATTGCTGAACGTGTCGCGCGTGACCGCGCGCAAGGCCATCGACCAGCTGGTCGACCAGGGCCTGGTGGTGCGCCGCCGCGGCTCGGGCAACTACATCGCCCCGCGCATCGAGCAACCGCTGTCGAACCTCACCAGTTTTTCGGAACAATTGGCCCAGCGCGGCTACAAGCCCGGTTCGCGCTGGCTCAAGCGCGGCCTGGTGGCCGCCACCGCCGACGAACAGCTGAGCCTGGGCCTGTCGCCCAATACCCGCGTGGCGCGGCTGGAGCGCCTGCGCCTGGCCGATGACGTGGTGATGGCGTATGAAGTCTCGATCCTGCCGCAAACCATCGTCGCCAACCCGGAACTGATCGGCGATTCGCTCTACCAATACCTGGAATCGGTCGGCAAGGCGCCGGCGCGCGCGCTGCAGCATATCCGCGCCATGAATGCCTCGGCCGAGCTGGCGCGCCAGCTGGAAGTACCGGAAGGCCAGGCCGTGCTGTTCATTACCCGTATCGCTTACCTGGAGTCGGGCCAGGCGATCGAGCTCACGCATTCCTACTGCCGCAGCGACCATTACGATTTCGTGGCGGAGATGCGCCGGGCCGCATAGGCCGCAGAACATGGCCGCATAACCTGGCGGCATAGCCCCTGCAAGTCCTGTCATGGGCTGGCCCGGCATTTTGGCATTAAACTGGTTTTATGCTGAATACCGAAACGCCCAGTTCCCAACATCGCGAACTGGACCAATATCCGACAGAGCAGCTGGTTGCTGCCTTTGCCGACGACCAGCTGACCGCGGTGCACGCCGTGCGTGCCGCCGTACCTGCTATTGCCAGGGCGGTCGAAGCCGCCGTGCCGCGCATTGAAGCGGGCGGCCGCCTGCTCTACGTGGGCGCCGGCACTTCCGGCCGCCTTGGCGTGCTGGACAGCGTTGAACTCTATCCCACCTTCTCCTGGCCGCATGAGCGCGCAGTTGCCATCCTGGCGGGTGGCGCCGACGCCATGTTCCAGGCCGTGGAAGGCGCGGAGGATGACCGCGCCCAGGGTGCGCGCGACCTGCTGGCGCTGGAGCCGAGCCGCAACGACGTGGTGCTGGCGCTGGCCGCATCGGGCACCACGCCCTATGTGCTGGGCGCGATCCAGGCGGCGCGCGAAGTGGGCGCGCTCACCATCGGCATCGCCAACAACCCGGGCGCGCCGGTCGCGGCGCAGGCGGAGTGCGGCATCATCCTCGACACCGGCAACGAAATCATCTCCGGCAGCACGCGCCTGAAGGCCGGCACCTCGCAGAAGATCGTGCTGAACACGATTTCCAGCGCGATCATGGTGCGCCTGCACAAGGTTTATGGAAACTTGATGGTAGACTTGAAGCCGACCAATGCGAAGCTGTTCGCGCGCACGGTGCGGCTGACCATGCACGCCACCGGTGCCGATGAAGCGGCAGCCCGCACAGCGCTGGAACAGTGCGGCTTCCACGTCAAAGTGGCGGTGGTCGCCCTGTTGAAGAAAACCACGGTGCAGCATGCGGGAGACTTGCTGGACCAGGCCCGGGGCAGCGTGCGCGGCGCATTGAATAGCTGATCCGTCCTGCGCGCGTCCCGGCCCACAAGAAAGGACGTAATGGATCGCGCGCAGCAACGCAGCCCCTGGGGCTGGGTACCTTCCCTCTATTTCAACCAGGGCATTCCCTACTTTGCGGTGATGGCCCTGTCCACCGCGATGTACAAGGACCTGGGCATCTCCAACACGGAGATGGCCTTCTACACCGGCTGGCTGTACCTGCCGTGGGTGATCAAGCCCTTGTGGTCGCCCCTGATCGAAATGTTCGGCACCAAGCGCGCCTGGGTCACTATCCTGCAGATGCTGCTCGGCGTGTCGCTGGCGGCCGTCGCCTTCACCCTGCCGCTGTCGAATTTCTTCCAGCTTAGCCTGGGCGTGATGTGGCTGATGGCGTTCAGCTCCGCCACGCACGATATCGCAGCCGACGGCTTCTACATGCTCGGCCTGCGGCAGAAGCAGCAGGCGGAATTCGTCGGCGTGCGCAGCACCTTCTATCGCGCGGCGAACGTGGCCTGCAACGGCGGGCTGCTGTTCCTGGCGGGGGAAATCATCAAGTATTACGGCAATCCGCACATGGCCTGGGCCATCACCTTCGGCGCGGCCGGCGCGGTGTTCCTGGCACTGGCCATCTACCACCAGTTTGCGCTGCCGCGGCCAGCGGAGGATACGCCAGCCGTGCGCACCGCCGCGCCGCTGAAGGACTTTTTTGCCACCTTTGCCGCCTTCTTCCGCAAGGACGGCATCGTCGTGATCCTGCTGTTCCTGCTGCTGTTCCGCCTGGGCGAATCGCAGCTGCTGAAGATGGTGGTGCCGTTCCTGAAAGATCCGCTGGAAAAGGGCGGCCTTGGCCTGAGCACGGCGGATGTCGGCATCGCTTACGGCACCATCGGCATCATTGGCCTGATCCTGGGCGGGCTGGCCGGCGGCTGGCTGATCGCGCGTTTCGGCCTGAAGCGCTGCCTATGGCCGTTCGCCATTGCGATCCATGTGCCGGACCTGATCTTCGTTTACCTGTCGCAGGCGCAGCCGCAGGACTTCATCTGGATTTCGACCTGCCTGGCGGTCGAGCAGTTCGGCTACGGCCTGGGCTTCACCTCGTTCATGATGTACATGATCATGGTCAGCCAGGGCGAGCACAAGACCGCGCACTACTCGATCTGCACCGGCTTCATGGCGCTCGGCATGATGATCCCGCAGATGGCCAGCGGTGCCATCCAGGAGATGCTGGGCTACCAGAATTTCTTCATCTACGTCTGCACGGCGACCGTCCCGGCCTTCATCATGACGGCGCTGATCAAGATTGACCCGGAGTTCGGCCGGGAATAGCAGGAATGGGTAGAATACGGCTCCTGCTGATGTGAGGATTTGTTTTGGCTTTTAATGCGAAGAGGCGGATGACCATTGCCGCCGCCGCGGCCGGCGTGGCCGCATTCCTGGGGGCGTGTTCGAGCACCCCGACGGCGCCCGCCGATAGTGCAGCCGGCAGCGGCGGCACGGGCGCGGCCCCCGGCGCGGGCCAGGCCGGCGCCAGCCCGTCCGGGCCGGCACGCAGCCCTAACCTCGTCGGCGACCAGCCGCCTGCCGCGCCGCGCGAATTCCGCGCCGCGTGGGTTTCGACCGTGGCCAATATCGACTGGCCAAGCCGCAGCAACCTGCCGCCGTCGCGCCAGCAGGCCGAAGCCATTGCCATCCTCGACCGCGCCAAGGCGCTGCACCTGAACGCCATCGTGCTGCAGGTGCGCCCCAGCGCCGATGCCATTTATCCATCAAAACTGGAGCCGTGGTCCGAGTTCCTGACCGGCCAGCAGGGCAAGGCGCCGGAACCGGCCTGGGATCCGCTGGCCTTCTGGATCAACCAGGCCCACGTGCGCGGCATGGAGCTGCACGCCTGGTTCAACCCCTACCGCGCGCGCCATTCCGCCGCCCGCACGCCGAACGCGCCTGGCCACATCGCCAACACCCGGCCGCAGGTGGTGCGCCAGTACGGCAAGATGCAGTGGATGGACCCGGGCGAGGAAGCGGCCGCCCAGCATACCCTGGACGTGATCCTGGACGTGGTGCGCCGCTACGATATCGACGGCGTCCATATCGACGACTATTTTTACCCCTATCCGATCGAAGCGCCCGGCGCCAGCGGCGGCGAGGCGGCGCTGGATGCGCCGGCGAATGGCGGCAAGGCGGAACTGGAATTCCCCGACCACGCCTCCTGGCAACGCTACCAGCAAGGCGGCGGCACCCTGGACCGCGCCTCCTGGCGTCGCCAGAACGTCAACCAGCTGATCGAAACGATCTACAGCGGCATCCGCAAGGAAAAGTCCTGGGTGCGTTTCGGCATCAGCCCGTTCGGCATCGGCCGTCCGGACCGCCGCCCGCCCGGCATCCAGGGGTTCAGCCAGTACGACAAGCTGTATGCCGACGCCGAACTGTGGCTGCAGAACGGCTGGCTCGATTACCTGGCGCCGCAGCTGTACTGGCCGATCGCGCAGCAGCCGCAGGCTTTCCCCGTGCTGCTCGACTACTGGCTGGGCCAGAACAAGCGCGGCCGCCACATCTGGCCGGGCCTGTACACCAGCCGCATCGACGATACGGCCAAGTCCTTCACGGCCGAAGAAATCGTGCAGCAGGTGGACGTCATGCGCAGCCGCCCGAACGTGAATGGCCACATCCACTTCAGCATCGCCGCCCTGATGCAGAACCGCAAAGGCGTGACCGACCAGCTGAAGGCCACCAGCTACCAGGGCCCGGCCCTGGTGCCGCCCTCGCCCTGGCTGGGCAGCGACGCGCCGCCGCCGCCCACCGTGTCGGTCAGGCGCCACGCCAGCGGCCTGGCGCTCGCCCTGGGCAACGTGCAGCGCGCCACCCAGGTGGCGATCTGGGCCCGCTACGGCGAGGAATGGCGCTTCAATGTGGTGCCGAGCCACCGCAGCGAAGTGGTGCTGACCGACGAAAACGGCGTCCCGGCGCGCTCCGTGGTGGTGTCGGCCGTCGACCGCCTTGGTAACGAAAGCGCACGAGTTTCCGCTGCGTTATAACTTTTTGGAATGAGTGTCGCACAGCCTTTCATGTAAAGATGGCAGCGTTTCACCGTACACTCATCTGATCATGGGCAAACCACAATCCGATCGCACCCTGGGGCTGGGCATCGACGCTGGCGGCACGGAGACGCGCTGGGCGCTGTCCGACCCGGCCGGCGCCATCGTGGCCGAAGGCACCGTGCCGGGCCTGTCCGCCCTGATGATGGCCAAACCGGCCGGGCGCGAGCAGGTCCATGCCACCTTCAGCCAGCTGGCCCGGGACGTGCTGGAAGCGGGCCAGCCGCAGCGCGTTTGCGCCGGGCTGACCGGCTTCGGCGGCGACGGCAATGTGCTGCTTGGCTGGCTGTCCGACCTGCTCGACGTGCGGCTCGATGCCATTACCCTGTGCAACGATATCGAAGTGGCCTACCTGGACGCCTTCGAACCGGGCCAGGGTTACCTGGTCTACGCCGGCACCGGCTCGATCGCCGCCTTCATCGACGACACCGGCGAATTCCACCGCGCCGGCGGGCGCGGCGTCATGCTGGACGACGCCGGCGGCGGCTTCTGGATTGCGCGCGAAGCCATGCGCCGCATCTGGCGCCGCGAAGACGAGGAGCCGGGGGCCTGGCAGGATTCGCCCATGGCGCACGCGGTGTTCGACCATGTCGGCGGCAGCGACTGGTCCTACTCGCGCAGCTTTATGTACACCCAGGAGCGCGGCGACATCGGCAAGCTGGCGCTGGCCGTCGCCATGACTGCCGGCGCCGATCCGGCGGCGCGCCACATCCTGCTGCAGGCAGGGCGCGAGCTGGCGCGCCTGGCGCTGGCCCTGGTGACCCGCTTCGGCCAACGCCCGATCGTGCTCTCGGGCCGCGCCGCCGAACTGCATCCCCTGATTTACGAAGCCATGCGCGCCGAACTGCCGCCGGGCTTCAAGCTGGAAAAACGCAGCGCCCGCCCGCATCATGCCGCGGCGCGCCTGGCCGCCAGGCCGCGCAACTAAAACGAAGAAGAGACAATGAAAAAACTGCTGCTAGCCTCCCTGATCGCCGTGCTCACCGGCTGCGCCGCGCCGCTGCCGCGCATCGACCATTCGTTGACCGCCAAGGGGCAGAGCAGCCGCGTGCGTTTCGTCGTGCTGCACTACACCGTGTCCGACCTGCCGCTGTCGATCAAGCTGCTGACCGAGAAGGAAGTCAGCGCTCACTACCTGCTTACGGACGAAGACGAGCCGCGCATCTACGCCCTGGTCGATGAAAACCGCGCCGCCTGGCACGCCGGCATCAGCAGCTGGAAGAACTACACCGCCCTGAATTACAGCTCGATCGGCATCGAAATCGTCAATCCCGGCTTCAAGGACATGCCCGACGGGCGCCACTGGTACGGCTTCAGCGAACGCCAGATCGACCAGCTGGTGGCCCTGCTCAAGCAGATCAAGGAGCGGCACCAGGTGGCGCCGGAGAACTTCCTCGGCCATAACGAAATCGCACCGCAGCGCAAGCAGGACCCGGGCCCGATGTTCCCCTGGAAGCGCCTGGCCGACGAGGGCCTGATCGCCTGGCCCGATGCGAACGCCGTGGCGGCCGCCCGGCCGCAGTATGAAGCCCAGCTGCCGGACATCGCCTGGTTCCAGCAAAAGCTGGCCCAGCACGGCTACGCCACGCCGCAGACCGGCGAGCTGGATGAACAGACCCGCAATGTGCTGGTGGCTTTCCAGTCCAAGTACCGCAACAGCAAATGGGACGGCGTGCCCGACGCCGAATCCGCCGCCATCCTCGACGTGCTGACCGCGCCCAAGGCCAAACCCTAAGCGCCGTTGCACGCCCGCCGGCTTTCCCCTATCCTGCCAGGATGCTGCGGGGGAGGGCCTGCGGCGCCAGGAAGAGGAACCAGAACCATGCGGCTGCGCCATATCGAAGTTTTCCACGCCATCATGCAGGTCGGCACCATCAGCGGCGCCGCCCAGGTGCTGCATATTTCGCAACCTGCGGTGACCAAGGTCCTGCAGCACTGCGAGCTGCAGCTTGGCATGCCGCTGTTCGAGCGCGTGCGCGGCAAGCTGTATCCCAAGCCGGAAGCGCACCGCCTGTTCGCCGAAACCGAAAAGCTGCACCGCGACCTGCAAGGCATCCGCCGCCTGGCCGCCAGCCTGAAAGGGCGCGCCGTGGAAACCGTGCGCCTGGTCTCGACGCCGACCATCGCCATCAGCGTGCTGCCGCAGGCCATGAGCATCTGGCGCGAGGCATTCCCGGACACGCGCTGCGAGCTGGCCACCCACCATACATCCGAAATCGTCAACACGCTGCGCCTGGGCGAAGCCGATATGGCGCTGTCGCTGCAGGACCCGCGCCACCCCGGCATCATCGCCGAGCCGATCGCGCAGGGTGTGATGACGGTGATCGCCCCGGCCGGCACCTGGAGCACCGAAGAACTAAGCCAGCCGCTCACGGCGGACGGCCTGACCGGTGAGCTGATCGGCCACGCCGACAACGACCCGCTGGGCGAGATGGTGGTGGCGGCCTGCGAAGCGCAGGGCATCCAGCCCTTCTTCCGCACCACGGTGCAGACCTACCAGATTGCCCGTTCGCTGGTGGAAGCCGGCGGCGGCATCGCCGTGGTCGATCCGCTGACGGCGGCATCGGCCGATCCGGCCAGGGTGCAGAAACGCCTGTGGGCGCCGGCCATCCCGATCCAGCTTTTCCTGCTGACCAACGGCCATGCGCCGCTGTCGCACTGCGCCCGCCAGCTGGCCGACTCCATCGCCAGCGTGGCGCGCACCTGCCTTGAACATTCATGACTAAGACCATCCGCAGCGAAGACATTCCGTCCAGCCCCGATTTCCGCCACCTCAGCACCATCGCCGGGATTGCGGTCGACCTGCGCTACGCCGGTCCGGACAATTTCGTGGGCCGCGACCTGTACTCGCCGCTGGATTGCGCCTGGCTGCACCGCGAGGCCGCCGCCGCCATCGAACGCGTGGTGGCTTACCTGGCGCAGCGCGCGCCCGATCACAAAGTATTGCTGCTGGACGCCCTGCGCCCGCACCGCGTGCAGGAACAGCTGTGGGACGCCTTGGCCGGTACCGACCTGCAGATGTACCTGGCGCCGCCCGAGCGTGGCTCGATCCACTCCTTCGGCATGGCGGTCGACATCACCCTGCTCGACGCCGCCGGCCGCGAGCTGGACATGGGCACCGGCTTCGACGACATGACCGTGCTGTCCCACCCGGCGCTGGAAACGCAGCACCTGGCCAGCGGCGAACTCACCGCCGCCCAGGTCGCCAACCGCCAGCTGCTGCGCGACGCCATGTTCCAGGCTGGCTTCCACGGCATCAACAGCGAGTGGTGGCATTTCGACTGCGGCGACCGCGTGCAGGTGCGCCGCGACTATACCCGCGTCCTGTAAGGAGACAACGCCCATGCAGCAGCCCTGGTCAAGCACACGAGCGATCCTGACCGGCGGCGCTCTGGCCGGGCTGCTGGACATCATTTTTGCGATCAGCTTCGCCGGCTACAACGGCCTGCCGCCGCAACGCCTGCTGCAGGTGGTCGCCAGCGGCGCGCTGGGCCAGGCGGCGTTCACGGGCGGCATGCCGGCTGCGGCATTCGGGCTGGCCTGCCATTTCGCCCTGAGTTTCGGGTGGATGGCGCTGTTCTTCATCGCCGCGCGGCGCCTGCCCGCGCTGGCGCGCAAGCCGCTGCCTGCCGCCGTGGCTTACGGCTTGCTGGTGTTCTTTGCCATGCGCCTGGTGGTGCTGCCCTTGTCGGCCTTCCCGCGCCCGGTGACCTTCAACGCCTTCTCATGGGGCATGGATATGCTGTCGCATGTGCTCCTGTTTGCCCTGCCGATCGTATGGGCAACGCGCAAGGCGCAGCAGCCGTCAAAAGCGTAGTTCGCTCAGCTTCCAGTCGGCGAATCCGCTGCGTGCGAACACCAGCGCAATCTTCTCGTTGCGGATGATGTAGCGGTTGACGCCTTCGCGCTCGGTCACCCAGGGGCGGCGCGCGTCGGTGTTTTCACCCTCAGGCGGGCCGCTGTCGCCACCGCGCTTGTCCTTTTTCGCGAAATCGCCGTGTTCGAGCACGTACATGACGGTCGACGGCTGCACCAGCGCATCCACCACCACCCCGCCCAGCAGGCGACCAATGCCGCCCAGCCCTGCCTCCGCGTCTGGCTTGCCTGCGATCTGGTCCTTCATATTCTCCCGCAGCAGCGGATAATCCACGTGGCTGTTGAAGGCGGCGGCGTCATGCACCCGCACCGCCTCTTTCATCCGGTGCACGACGATGAGCGGCGACCAGTACCAATACGCCGCCACTGCGGCGACGATGGCCAGCGTCGCCGCTGGAATGAGCTTATTTTGTTTTGCCATCTGCGATGATCCTCAAGTTGCCGCGGTCGACCAGCGCTGTCCGCACCTGGTATTTGCGCAGCACACCTTCGCTGTCGAACAACAGCGCCAGTTCCGCCACGGAGTCTACCTTTTCCTTGCCCGGCAGCGGCGCGCGTTCCAGCACCGACCACAATTCGCGGCCTTGCGACAGGCTGCGTGTTTTGCCGCGTGCCAGCAGCGCCGGCAGATCGGCCTTGCGGGTCTGGCCCGGCACCAGGCGCGCGACGTCCTGCTCGAACACGGCGGCGTTGTCGGACGGCGGCTGGCCGTCGCTGTCGACATAGTGGATGCGCACCAGCGCGTCATCCGGCCACTGCTCTTCCGAAATGGGCGGCAGGTAGTAGCGGTTGCGCTGCCTGCTGCTTTTGGTGACCGCATGTTCCGGCAGCGCGGGACCGAGTAAATGGCGCTCGCGGCCCGGCGCCTGCACGGTCACCGCAAAGACCTCGCGCTCGGCGAGGAAGAAGAAGGGCAGCTTCGGCCCGCACTGTCCGATCATCTTGCTCAGGAAGCCCAGGCCGCCGTGCTGCAGGCCCGAGGCGTACGTCACCTGGCATTGCACGCGCAGGTCGCCCAAACGGCGCGTGTCCGCCGGCAGGCCGGGCGTGATGACTTGCGGCTTCCAGTACACCGAGCCGGTGCGGCGGTTCGCCACCAGCGCCGCGTCTTCGCGCTGGGCGGCCTCGTTGACCGGCAACGCAAAGGACGCGTCGTCGTCATGCTCCAGGGGCAGTTTGACCGAATCGCTTTGCAGCGCCAGGCGCAGCGTCTGCGGCTTCACATCGCGCTCCATGCCGTGCATACGGAAGCGCAGCACCGCATTCGGCGCCTGTGCGCGCAGGCTCTCGAATTTTTCCAGGCCGCGCAGCATGCGGCGGTAAGACTGCTCCGAGCTGAACTCGCCCGGCACTTCAACGCGCTGCATTGGCTCCTCGTCCTGTGCCACGGCGGCCAGGTGGAGGGTGCAGGCGACTGCCAGCAGAAACAATCCGGATACATTCATCGGCAGCGCCTTAGTACATAATTGGCAACCATTCTACCAAGGAGACTTCCATGCGCCACATGCTCGCCGCAGCCTTGATGCTGGCTGCTTCCCTCGCCCACGCCCAGGGCGGGCCGTCCGTGCCGGGCCCGTCGAAGGTGCAGCCGGGCTGCTACCACGTAAACGAGAAAATGGAGCGCGACGTCGGCTACTGCCAGGCGGTGCGCAGTGGGAATACCTTGTACATCTCCGGGCACACGGCAAGCGGCGATATGCCTGCGGCGGTGAAAACCGTGTACACGCGCCTGGGCCGCATCCTGGCCGCGCACGGGCTGACCTTCAAGGACGTGGTCAAAGAGAATGTGTTCACCACGGATATGGACGCGCTGGTAAAGGCCGCCAACGTGCGCCTGCCCTTCTACGACAACCACTACCCGGCCGCCAGCTGGATCGGCGTGCAGCGCCTGTTCATGCCCGAACTGGTGATCGAGGTCGAACTGGTCGCCGTCTTCCCGGACGGGAAATAAAAAAGGCGGCGGTTCGCACCGCCGCCCTGTTTCATTACTGCTTGGCGTTTTTGACGTACTTGTCCAGCCAGGCGTTGGTCTCGGCCAGCATGGTCATGATCGACTCGCGCGCGCGGTAGCCGTGGCTTTCGTTCGGCAGCATGACCAGGCGCGTGGTGCCGCCCAGGCCTTTCACCGCATGGAACATGCGCTCGCTCTGTACCGGGAAGGTGCCAGGATTGTTATCCTGCTCGCCGTGGATCAGCAGCAGGGCGTCCTTGATCTTCTCCGCATTGTTGAACGGCGACATGGTCTGGTAGGTGTCCTTCGCCTTCCAGAAGATGCGTTCCTCCGACTGGAAGCCGAACGGGGTCAGGGTGCGGTTGTAGGCGCCGCTGCGCGCGATGCCGGCCTTGAACAGGCGCGTGTGCGCCAGCAGGTTGCCCGTCATGAAAGCGCCGTAGGAGTGGCCGCCGACGGCGATACGGTGGCGGTCTGCCACGCCGCGCTTCACCACTTCCTCCACCGCCGCTTCGGCGTCGGCCACCAGCTGTGGCACGTAGGTGTCGTTCGGCTCCGCGTCGCCCTGGCCCACGATTGGGAAGGACGGGTTATCCAGCACCGCGTAACCCATGGCCAGGAAGGCCGCCGGACCCCAGTAGCTGACCGCGTTGAAGTGGTAAGGCGAGCCGGTGGTCTGGCTGGCGGCGGCGGCCGATTTGAATTCCGCCGGGTAGGCCCACATCAGCATCGGCAGCGGGCCGTCGCGCTTGACGTCGTACTTCGGCGGCAGCATCAGGGTCGCGGTCAGGTCGACGCCGTCGGCGCGCTTGTAGCGGATCTGCTCTTTCTGCACGTCCTTCAGCTGCGGCAAGGGATGCGGGAAGCTGGTGATGGCGCGCAGCGCTTCGCCTTCGCGCACATAGTAGTTCGGGCGCTCGGTCGGCGCTTCGCGCGTGGTCAGGATACGCTTGCCGTCGTTGTCCAGCACGGAAACCACGTTCTCGTAGAACGGCGCGGCGCTGTGGAACAGGCGCTCCTTCGACCTGGTGGCCAGGCTGTAGCGGTCCAGGAATGGACGGTCGCCTTCCGGCGACGCGCCCTCGCCCTTCAGCAGCAGGGTGTCGTTGGCGCCGATGACCAGGCGCTGGTTGCCCGCCGCATCCGGCCTGGTGACCGGGTCGCCCGGGTCGTTGTAGCGGTCTTCCGAGGAGTAGGCGAAGGCCAGTTCGGCCGCCGCTTCCGGCTGGTCCGGGCGCACGCGCCATTCCTTCAGGGCGCGCGTCTTCCACCAGTATTCGGTAATCAGGGCCAGGTCGCCACGGCCCCAGCGCACGCCGGAGTAGCGCGAGCCCAGTTTGGCCAGCAGCGTCGGCTGCGCCTTGAACGGCGCCGCCAGGGAGTAGACGTGGTCGCGGATGTCCACCTGTTTGGACGGGTCGCCGCCGTCCTGCGCTTCGGCCCACACCAGGGTGGCCGGCGCATCGGCGCGCCAGCTCACGCTGCGCGCGCCGACGGACACCGCGTCGTTACCCGGCGGCAGGCCCTCTTCCACCGGCTTCTCGGCGACCAGGTGCACCAGCTTGCCGCCAAAGTCGCGCACTTCAATACGGCGCGCGAAGCTCGATACCGGCACCGCATACGAGAACGGGCGCTGCACGGTGGTGGTCAGCAGGTTGGCGCCGTTCGGCGAGACGGTCACGGAGGTGATGATGGCTGGCGCGCCAATCGCTTTGACCTTGCCCTGCAGGTCGATGCTGGCCAGTTGCGCGGTGGCGTAGTGCTCGAAGATCTTCGCGTCTTCCTCATTCTTCAGCAAGTCCTGGTAGGTGCGCAGCTGGCGCGCCGGGCCGCCCTTGGACTCCTGGATCACCGGACCGGTCGGGATGCCGGACGGCTGCGGCGCCACGCCGCCAGTGCGCAGCGTAACGATGAAGCCCTTGCTGTCCGGCAGCCAGGAGAAGCCGCGGTTGAACACCGCCGACAGCTGCTGCGTGCCGACCCGGCGCGCCTTGTGCGCAGCCACGTCCACCACCCACAGCTCCACGCCTGCACCCTTGCCGTTGGCATCGCCGACGGAGACATGGGTGAAGGCCAGGTAGCGCTGGTCCGGCGACCAGGCCACGTCGGCCAGGCGCAGTTGCTTGGGCAGGCCGCTGACCTGGACCTGTTTGGCATCGGCCACGTTCATCAGCATCAGGTTGGAACCGAAGGAGAAGCGGCTGGCCGCATAAGTGCGCGGGTTGATGCGCACGCCGGCCAGCTTCAGCTCCGGCTGCGCCACTTCAACGATGCTTGGCAGCGAAGGCATCTGCACCAGCCCGGCCACGTCGCGGTTCGGTCCGAGGAACAGGGCAGGCGCGCGCGGCGCGTCAACAATGGCCTGCAGCGCTGCAGGCGGCATCGAATACTCAGCGTGGGCGGCAGGGAAGGCGGCCAGCAAGGCCAGCGCGATAGGCAACGCGCGATTCAGGCGGGTCATAAAGGTAACTCTCCGGTAGCTTTAGGTGCCCCGGAGTGTGGGCACTCATGTCGATATTGTCAACTTCTGGCGGGCACTGCCCTGCGCTCGTAAGAGGTGGGCGCATTGAAGTTAATCTGTAATCGTCAGGTCGACATCGACGAGCGTCTCGTACACTTGTCTTTCTGCTTCATTCCGCAGGAGGACTTTCATTTTCTTGATGGCGCACTTTTCTCCAACCGTGAACCCCACGCGCACTTTTCCTCTAGCGTACAGGGGCTTCACGAGGCCAGAGTAGGTCATGCTGCACTTGGTATCCGGTACGACACTGGCGAACAGTCCGTTCGGCGTGTTGATGGCGTAATCCAACTCGACTGGAATGAAGGCGCCCTTCTTGACTGAAGCCTGTATTCCACCAGGTAAGCTTACCTTGGTGATAGCCGAGCCAGTACCATCCCACTTGCGAGCGTCTAATGCGGGATTGCGGACGAATTTGTACTGGACCGCAACATCCTGCCTGAATACTTCGGCCGAATTGATGTCCTTGAACACGACCGTCATTCTTTCCAATGTCCCAGGCTCGGTCAAATATGCGCCACGAGTAATGACGTGCGTGCCAGGGGCCATGCTTTCTGGTACGCCGATGTATTGTGATTTGTAGGTTTCGTCAAAAATACGAACCCAAGCGCGCAATGGTGAAGCGGGTTTGGAGAAGCGAAACTTGATCGTTGCTAGGATTGGTGTCTGTTCGGGCACTGTGCTGCCAATGGGTGGATCGAACGTAATCGACTCGATTACCAGGTCGGAGTTTTGCTGCGCGAAAGCCGGGTTTGCGGCAAAGGCGCTAGCCAATAGTGCTACCGATGTGCGAAATTTCATGCAGATCTTTTAGACGGTCATGGGGCCGCGCTGCGGGCGACCCAGTCGATCATGCCGTCCACGATGGCGCGGCCGTTGCCGTTGCCGGTGCGGTCGTGGTTGACCATCACCACCACGATGCATTGCTGGCCGTTGGCGTCCGGCACGTAGCCGGCGATGGCGACCACGTTCTTCAGGGTGCCGGTCTTGACGCGGGCGCGCATGGCGGCCGGGCCTTCCTTCAGGCGGCGCTTCATGGTGCCGTCGATGCCGGCGATCGGCAGGCTGGTGAGGAATTCGGGCATCCACAGCGATTTCTGCGCGGCTTTCAGCAGGCCGGCCATCTGCTGCGGGCTGAAGCGCTCGATGCGCGACAGGCCGGAGCCGTTGTCGAACACCATGCCGGTATCGTCGATGCCTTGCGCGCGCAGCCAGTTGCGGACCACCATCTCGGCGCGCGCCTGGGTGGTCATCGGTGCGGGCGCGTCCTCGCCGCCGCCCGGCACAGGCGACCCGGCCTGGTCCTGCAGCGGGCGGCTGCCCAGCACCGGGTCGGCCTGCAGGCTGCCCAGGCTGAGGAAAATCGTGCGCGCCAGGCCGTTGTCGGATGGCTTGTTGGTGTCGCGTACGATTTCGGGCAGCGTGCGGCTGACGTGTTCGGCCAGCAGCGTGGACTCGGCGCTGTTGAAGGCGCGCGACTGGTCGGCGGAGGCCTCGATTGCCCTGCCGGTGAAGCTGCCGCCCAGCCGTTCCCAGGTGGCGCGGAACAGGCGCTCGGCGTAGTCGGTGCGGTCCATCAGGTTGACCACGTTGGTCTTGCTGCAGTTGCGCGGGAAGGTGCCCTTCAGCACCAGGGTCAGGCGCGAGCCGCTGCGCACGTATTCCGGCATCTGCCAGCCTTTTTCCCAGTTGGCGCAGTCGGTATCGACCAGGGTCATCTCCGAGCGCACGCGCACGTTGGCCAGCTCGGGCAACGCGCTGGCCTTGATCGACTTGCCGTCGGACGTGATGTCCAGCGTCTGCAGGTTCATGTTCAGCAGCAGGGCGTCGGGGATCAGGTTGTAGTAGGCCTCGGGCGACTCGTCGAACGGCGGCACGCCGATATCGTTGCGGGCGGGCTGCCACAGCTGGCGGTCCAGCACCAGGTTGCCTTCGATCTTGCGGATGCCCTTGGTGCGCAGCTTTTCCAGCATATGCGTGAAGGCGTCGGCGGTCAGGTCGCCATCGGCGCCGCCGCGCAGCACCAGGTCGCCGTACAGCACGCCGCGCGCCACTTCGCCCGTGGTGCGCAGCTCGGTGCGGCCGCGGAATTGCGGGCCGAGCGTGTCCAGGCCGACCATGGTGGTGAACAGCTTCATGGTCGATGCCGGATTGAATGTGCGCCCGGCTTCGTGCGATACCAGCACCTGGTCGCCGCGCAGCACCAGCGCGCCGATGGCGTCTTCCGGGATGCCCTTTTCGGCGGCCAGGCGGGCGATCGGCTCCGGCAGCGCGGCATGGGCGGCGCAGCTGGCGGCCAGCAGGGTTGCGAAGAGTTGGCGGCGCATGGCGGCTCCTTAACCGAAGAATACGTAGGCGACTGCGATGGCGGTCAGCACACCGGCCAGGTCGGCGATCAGGCCGCACGAGATGGCATAGCGGGTCTTGCGGATGCCGACGGAACCAAAGTACAGCGCCACGATGTAGAAGGTGGTATCGGCCGAACCCTGGAAGATGCAGGCCAGGCGGCCGACGAAGGAATCCGGGCCGTAGGTGGTCATCGCGTCGATCATCATGGCGCGCGAGCCGGAGCCGCTGAATGGCTTCATCAGCGCGGTCGGCAGCGCCGGCACGAAGTCGGTGCGCAGGCCAAGCGCGGTGAACAGCCAGTTGAAGCCGTCCATCACCAGCGTGAACACGCCCGCGTTGCGTAGCACGCTGATCGCCACCAGCATGCCCACCAGGTAGGGGATCACGGTCAGCGAGGTCTGGATGCCGCCCTTGGCGCCTTCGATAAAGGCTTCATACACGTTCACGCCCTTGCGCAGCGCGCCGATGATGAAGATGGCGATGATCGAAATCAGGATCAGGTTGGACGACACTTTCGACACCACTTCGATCTGCTCGCGCGTCAGGAAGGCGGTGAAATACCAGATCAGCGCGACGATGGCGCCGGTCATGCCGCCGATCCAGCCCAGCAGGACCGGGTCGAACAGGTTCAGGCGCTGCCGGATGCCGACCGCGATAATGCCGGTCATGGTGGCGGCATAGGTGGCGATCAGGCAGGGGATGAAGATGTCCGACGGGTCGGCCGCGCCGAGGATGGCGCGCTGCGCCATGATCGCCAGCGGGATCAGCGTCAGGCCCGAGGTGTGCAGCACCAGGAACATGATCTGCGCGTTGCTGGCGGTATCCTTGTTCGGGTTGAGCGACTGCAGGCTCTCCATCGCCTTCAGCCCGAACGGGGTGGCGGCATTGTCCAGGCCCAGCAGGTTGGCCGAGAAATTCATCACCATATGGCCGGTGGCCGGGTGGTCTTTCGGCACTTCCGGGAAGATGCGCGAGAAGAACGGCGAAATGACCTTGGCCAGCCAGCCGATGGCGCCGGCCTTTTCGCCGATATTCATGATGCCCAGCCACAGCGTCATCACGCCGGCCAGCGGCAGCGCAATGTCCATCACCCCCATCTTGGCCGATTCAAACGTGCCGTCGATAATCTTCTTGAAGATTTCCGTATCGCCCATGAACAGCCATTGGATGATGGCGGCGGCGAAACCGACGAGGAAAAACCCGGACCAGATGTAATTAAGGGACATGGATGTGCTTCTTCTAATGGGATGACCAATTTTGCAGCGAAAGTATAGGGCCAGCGGATGAAAGAATGCGGGGCTGGCATGTAAAAAAGTTATAAGCTGGCGCATTGCCGCCCACTGGCTTATGCTCCTGCCGCATGAAAAAACTTCGTGTCCTCGCTACCGCCCTTGCCCTTGCCGCCGCCGGCCTTGCCAGCGCGCCGGCCGCGCTGGCCGCCGACAAAGTCCTGCACGCCTTCCTCTCCACCGGTGAAACCGGACTGGACCCCGCCGTGGCCTCCGACCTGGCCAGCCTGAGCCTGCTGGAAAACCTGTTCGACCCCATGCTGCGCTACGATTACAGCGCGCGCCCGGTCAAGCTGGTGCCGAACAGCCTGCGCGAAATGCCGAGCAGCGACGCCAGCGGCACGGTCTGGACCTTCCGCCTGAAGCCGGGCATGTATTTCAGCGACGATCCGGCTTTTAAGGGAAAAAAGCGCGAAGTTACGGCCGCCGACTACAAATACGCCATCGAGCGCCTGTTCGACCCGGCGATCAAATCGCCCTGGCTCTTCATGTTCGAGGGCAAGCTGGCCGGCCTGGAAGTGCCCGACAAGTACACGCTGCGCCTGCGCCTGAAGGCGCCCGACCCCAGCCTGCTGTTCTACCTGGCGCTGCCGGCCACCGGCGCCGTGGCGCGCGAAGTGGCGGAAGCCTACGGCAGCCAGCTGGGCAACCACCCGGTCGGCAGCGGCCCCTTCGTCATCGAGGAGTGGAAGCGCAGCGACAAGATCACGCTGGCCGCCAACAAGGGCTACCACCAGGTGTGGCAAGGCCAGCGCCTGCCGCTGGTGGACAAGGTGGAAGTGAAGATCATGGAGGAGTACCAGTCGCGCGTGCTGGGCTTCCTGAACGGCGAATTCGACTATATAGAGCAAGTGCCGGAGTCGATGCGCGATATGGTGCTCGACCCGTCCAGCGCGCAGCCGGTGCTGAAGAAGGAGCTGGCCGCGCGCGGCATGGTGCTGTCGCCCTTCCCCGTGCTGCAGACCTATTACATGTGGATGAACATGGATGACCCGGTCATCGGCGGCTACAGCAAGGAAAAAGTCGCCCTGCGGCGGGCCATAGCATTGGGTTATAACGGTCCCGAGGACGTGGCCCTGCTCAAGAAAGGCCTGGCGCTGCCGGCGCAAAGCCCACTGCCGCCCAATGTGCTGGGTTACGACCCGGCCTACCGCAGTCCCATCGGCTACAACCCCAGGCTGGCGCGCGCCCTGCTCGACCGCTACGGCTACAAGCTGGGCAAGGATGGCTTCCGCAGCCAGCCCAATGGCCAGCCGCTGGCGCTGGTCATGCACAGCGAGCCGACCATGGTGGGCCGCCTGCGCGACGAGCTGTGGCGCAAGAACCTGACCGCGCTCGGCATCCGCGTCAGCTTCAAGACCGACAAGAAGACCGAGATCATCAAGGCCAGCCGCCTGGGCAAGGTGCAGATGTTTGAAACCAACTGGATTGCCGACTTTCCGGATGGCGACAACTTCTTCCAGCTGTTGTACGGTCCCAACAGCGGCCGCGCCAACTACGCCCGTTTCAACCTGCCGGATTACAACAGCCGCTACGAGAAAGCGCGCCAGCTGGGCGACGGGCCGCAGCGCCAGCAGCTGTACCGCGAGCTGAACCAGCTGATCCACGCGTACAACCCCTGGGTGCTGCTGATCCACCCGATTTCGGCCGATATCCAGCAACCGTGGCTAAAAAACTACAAGCGACATCCGGTCGAACTGACCAATTGGCGCTACCTGGACATTGAACGAAAAAGTAATATGACGCCTTCATTACATTAAGTTATGGACGCAACAGCAATTTTCATTGGATGACAAGTTTTCTATACGGCTAACCTGCATTCATATAACTATTTCTACTTGGGAGAGAGCCCGTGAAGGTAAAGAAGCTGGCGCAACTGATTGCGCTTATCGGAGTAGTAAGCCCTGCCGTGGCGCAGCAAGCTGCCCAGCCAATGCAGCGCGTGGAGATCACCGGTTCCAGCATTAAGCGCGTCGCTTCCGAAGGCGCCCTCCCAGTCCAGGTCATCACGTTCGACGCGATCAAAAAAGCCGGCATCACCAGCACGGAAGACCTGCTGCGCACGATTTCCGCCAACGGCACCGGTGCCGACAATATGACTTCCGGCAATAACGTGTTCGGCGCCGACGCCGACCGCGTCTCCGGCGGCGCCTCCTTTGCCTCGCTGCGCGGCCTGGGCCCGAACGCCACCCTGGTGCTGCTGAACGGCCGCCGCGTAGGCAACCATGGCGCCTCCGGCAAGGCAGTCGACCTGAACTCGATCCCGCTGGGTGCGATCCAGCGCGTGGAAATCCTGAAGGACGGCGCCTCCGCCATTTACGGCACCGACGCCATCGGCGGCGTGGTCAACTTCATCCTGAAGACCGATTACACCGGCCTGGAGCTGGAAGCCAGCTACAACGCCACCGAAGCCGGCGGCGGCATGCAGCGCCGCTACTCGGCTTTGGGCGGCTGGGGCAGCCTGGCCGACCAGGGCTGGAACGTGATGGCCAGCGTGACGCACGACGTCAACGACAAGCTGTCGTCCAGCCAGCGCGACTTCGCCAACGGTTACCAGCCGGCGCGCGGCCTGTCGCCGGACACCACCGGCACGCCCTACGCCAACATCCTGACCGGCGCCGGCACCGCCCTTGGCACCGGTTTCAAGGTGAACGGCGACAACACCACCTACCTGCAGGCCAACCCGCTCAGCTTCCAGGGCAAGTGCGACTCGATCGAAGGCATGTCGCAGTATGTGACCGAGCTGTGGAAAGACGTCACCGCGCCGACCCGCACCAAATACTCCTGCGCCTACGACTACGGCGCGGACTATGTGATCAGCTTCCCGGTGGAACGCACCAATGCCGTATCGCGCGCGACTTTCCAGCTGAGCCCAGAGCACAAGCTGTTCGCGGAACTGCTGGGCTCGCGCAGCGAAGCGACTGCCGAATTGACCCCGGTCCAGATTTCCACCAGCCTGGCCAATGGCGCGGCCTACCCGGTTGGCGGCCCGTACTACCTGGACATGACGCAGTACATCCCGAGCTACGACAAGACCAAGCCGATCATCTACAAGTGGCGCTCGACGCCATGGGGCAACCGTACCCAGAAGAACGTCACCGAGAACCTGCGCGGCCTGGTGGGCCTGGAAGGTGTACTGGCCGGCAAGTACGACTATAAAGTCGGCCTGTCGCGTGCCCAGAGCACCACCAAGACCGACCTGATCAACGGCTACGGCTGGACCGACAAGATTTACGCCGCCCTCGGCAGCGGCAAGATCAACCCGTGGCTGCAGCCGGGCCAGAGCCAGACGGCCGACGCGATGCAGCTGATCGAATCGACCAAGTTCTATGGCCGCTTCCAGCACGGCAAAACCACCATGACCCAGCTGGACGGCTCGATTTCCGGCGAAGTCTTCCAGCTGCCGGCGGGCGCGGTCTCGATGGCGGCCGGCGTCGACCTGCGCCGCGAAACCTACGAGTTCGCCCAGGACGTGGATGCCACCAAGATCCTGCTGGCACCGGGCAACGCGACCCAGAAGGAAGTGAGCCGCAATATCCGCGCCGTGTATGCCGAAGCCCTGATCCCGATCATCAAGGACCTGGAAGTGCAGCTGGCCGTGCGCCGCGACGATTATTCCGTGATCGGCGCCACCACCAACCCGAAAGTCTCGTTCCGCTGGCAGCCGACCCAGAACCTGATGTTCCGCGGCTCCGCCTCGGAAGGCTTCCTGGCGCCAAGCTTCGTCCAGCTGTACGCCGGCCGCCTGTCGCAGGAGCTGCCGAATGGCGTGATCGACCAGGAAGGCTGCGCCAAGCATCCGGGCGACCCGGCCTTCTGCGCCATCCCGCGCCTGAACTACAACACCGGCGGCAACCCCAACCTGAAACCGGAAACCTCCAAGCAGGGCACCCTGGGCGTGGTGGTGGCACCGATGGAAGGCCTGACCGCCTCGCTCGACTTCTGGGCCATCAACATCCAGGACCGCATCCTGAACCGCACCCCGCAAGTGGTGCTGAACAACTGGCAATACCTGCAGGAATACATCATCCGCAACCCGCAGACCGGCGTTATCGACCACGTGGAAGCGGGCTGGATCAACGCCGCCGGCCTGAAAACCCGTGGCCTGGACATCGGCCTGCGCGGCGACTACAAGATTGGCACCTACAAGACCGTGGCCACGCTGGACGGCACCTGGATGAAGTCCTTCAAGTTCGCCGAATTCGAAGGCCAGCCGTACAAGGAGCAGGTCGGCAAATTCGCCACCCGCGACGTCTACCTGCGCTGGAAGCACAATGCCAGCGTGAGCGTGGCGCGCGGCGACTGGAGCGTGCTGTTCACCAACAAGTTCGCCTCGCACTACGCCGACCAGGTACCGAACGGCGGCAAAGGCACCCCGCCGGCCGGCTTCGACCCGATGGTGCGCCACTACAGCATCTTCGGCGTGTCCGGCACCTACACCGGCTTCAAGAACACCACCATCACGGCCGGCATCCAGAACCTGTTCGACAAGGACCCACCGTTCACCGCCCACAACGTGGACGAAGTGGTGGGCGCCGGCTGGGACCCACGCGTCGCGGATGGCCGCGGCCGTTCCTTCGCCTTCAACATCAAGTACAAGTTCTTCTGACTTGATTGATCGGCGCAGTTTTGGCCGAATCGTGGCGGCCGCCCTGGCCGCCACCGCTTTGCCGGCAACGGCGGCGGTGGCGGCGGGCGGCCGTCCTGTTTCCCGAAAGCCCAGCATGAAGCTGATCAAACCGCCGCGCCTGAAGCAGGGCGACACCATCGGCCTGGTCGCCCCCGGCGGCCACACAGACGCGCCCGCCATTGCCAAGGCCATCAAGAACATCGAAACGCTCGGCTTCCGCGTCAAGCCGGGCCAGCACCTGGACGCCGTGTACGGCAACTACGGCGGCGTGCCGCAGCAACGGCTGGACGACCTGCACGCCATGTTTGCCGACCCCGAGGTGAAAGCCATCTGGGCCATCCGCGGCGGTTCCGGCTGCATCCAGCTGCTGGCCCACCTCGATTACGAGCTGATCCGGCGCAACCCCAAAATCCTGCTCGGCTACTCCGACATTACCGCGCTGCACCTGGCGATCCAGAAAAAAGTCGGCCTGGTCACCTTCCACGGCCCGGTGGCATCCTCCACCCTGTCCGACTATTCCAGCACGCACCTGCTCAACGTGCTGATGCGGCCGGAGCCGGAATACGTCATCCCCATGGCCGTGGAAAACAGCCGTAAAGCCGTGGACGAACCGCACTTCGCCTTGCGCACCGTGGTTTCCGGCGTAAGTGAAGGCCCACTAACTGGCGGCAACCTGTGCCTGGTGAGCGCCCTGGTCGGCACCGAATACGCCGCCAATTACAAAGGCGGCATTTTGTTCCTGGAAGAAGTCAACGAAGCCCCCTACCGCATCGACCGCATGATGATGCAGCTGCACCTGAGCCAGGGGTTCCAGCACGCCGCCGGCATCATGCTCGGCATTTGCGAAAACTGCGGCCCGCAGGACGAAGACATCTCCCTCACGCTGGATGAAACCACCGACCAGCACCTCAAGCCGCTGAAAGCCCCCGCCGTGACCGGCTACAGCTTTGGCCACATCCGCCACCAGTTCACCATCCCCATGGGCATCCGCGCCCGCCTCGACACCCAGCGCCAAACCCTCACCCTGCTCGAACCCGCCGTCATTTAGAGTCGAGATTCGGGGTCAGGTCTGGCAATCGGACACGGGCTCAACAGTAGGCGGAGCCTACTG
>NZ_JAYSCO010000076.1:0-26012 GCF_041914865.1 Pseudoduganella sp.
TCAAGCTCTTATTAGAAAAGCCCGCTAACGTGTGTTAGCGGGCTTTTTGCTTTTTAAACCCGAAAAACCGGGGTCTGACCCAAGGGTCAGACCCCGTCTGCGCCACGGGCGCTGGTGTTGGTTGTGCGCTGTTGATCTTCGCCGAACGTCAAAGGCCTCAAACCCAACCCTCTTCGTTTGAATAGACAGGGTCTGACCCTTGGGTCAGACCATGGTTTCCCGGTTGTTCGCAGTTTCTTTTAGAGAAGCCCGCTAACGTGTGTTAACGGACTCTTTGCTATCCCGGAAACCACGGTCTGACCGAAGGGGCGGACCCCTTACTTTCGGCACTTATAGCCAGGCGTGCCAACCTCCAGAATGGACCCATTGTCAAACAGAGGGCCCATTCATATGCGTATTCCTGCCTTACTTCTTTCAATCCTGCTGACTGCTTGCGGCGGCGCCGACCAATCGCGCAAACCCTTGCTGGACGAGGCGATGCGAACCGAGATCGAACAGTTCCGCCTCGCGCAGCGCCTGCCGGGGCTTTCGGTGGTGCTGGTTGATGCCGATCGTATCGAATCTTTTGCCACCGGTGTTCGCAGTCTGGGGAGCGCGGAGCCTTTGCAAGCGGGCGACCGTTTGGAAGTCGGCTCCTTGAGCAAAGCCATGACGGGCAGCCTGATTGCGCGGCTGGTGGAGCAGAAGAAGCTGCGTTGGGACTCGACCTTGGGCGAGCTGTTCCCGGCATGGCGGGATGGCATGCATCCCCAGTTCGGCAGCGTTACGATCGAGCAGCTGCTGCAGCACCGCTCTGGATTGCCGTATGACTTCGCTGAGGAAGATGTCCGCGCTTTGCTCCCGCTAGCGTCCGGAGATGCGGCACAGGATCGCGCCGCGGCTGCGCGCTACTTCCTGCAGCGTGCGCCGCAGCATGCGCCGGGCAGCGCTTACCTGTACTCCAACCTGGGATACATTGTGCTGGGCCTGGTGGCGGAAGCGAAGGGTGGCGACGCGTACCGAAACCTGATGGCGCGAGAGGTGTTTGGGCCGCTCCAGCTCGCAGCCGAGGTGGGGATGCCGGTCGGAGCGCCGCTGGCGGCGTCCGGGCACGTATTTGGTGACGCCGGCTGGCGCCCCGCCCACCCTGGACCGGATGACGCAATGTGGCTGGCCATGACAGAGGCGGCTGGCGGCATTCGCGTCTCCATGCACGATTATGGCCTCTACTTGCAGGAGCAGTTGAAAGGCATTGCAGGCCGCCCGGCCTTCCTGGCCCAGGCGAGCTTTGAGCGCGCCCATGCTTTGGAGGCGGGATACGCGCATGGCTGGGGCGTCGCGCATAACCCGCAACTGGGCCGGGTGAGCCAGCACAATGGCAGCAATGGCAGCTATTTCTCCATTGCGCTGGTGCTGCGCGACCGGGACCGCGCGCTGGCCATCAGCTGCAATTGTTATAGCCCGCAGGCGATGGCCGAAATTGAAGCGTTTGCCGGCCGCCTGGCGGCAGCCTCCGTTCGCTCACAGTAGTTTGCGCAGCACGATCCCCAGCAATACCGACAGGCACATGTAGCTGAAATAGCGCAGCCAATACGCGCGGTAGTTGCGCCAGGCCGGTATGGCCAGCAGCACCGCCGCGACGAGCGGCAATGGCGTGTGGTACAGGCGGCACAGGCTAAAGGCCAGGTAGAGCTGGATCAGGATGCCGAGCCATGGCCGGTCGCCGACGGTGTACGGTTCCTCCTGTTGCGCCGCCGGGGCATCGGGCGCTTGCTGCCCACGGCCGGAACGGGATGCCGGCCCTGTGCCCGGCGCGACGGCCTGCTGGCGCGCCGCCGGCCTGGCCGCCTGCTTCCGCTCCAGCTTTTCCTGTTTGACTTGCTCCGGCGTTTTCTCCAGCACTGGAGCGGCCGGCGCGGCGGCCTGCCAGAAGCCGGCCCACGGCTCCTTGCCTTGCGCCGACAAGGCGCGGAAGGCGCTGCTGCGGCGCGCCGGCTGTTCGCCCGGCGCCGGCGCCTGGGCGATCCACTTGGCGCGTGCGGCGCGCACGCGCTGCAGCAGCGGGGCGCCTTTTTCGGCATCGACCATCCTGATGAACTGCGCATAGCCTTCCAGCGCATCGATCACATTGTCGTTGCCGTTCCACTGCTTGCCGGCCGGGCCGTCCTTCTCCACCTGGAACAGGGTGGCGCGGAAGCGGCGCAGCGTATCGCGCTCCAGCGACAGCTTCTGGTTGACCACGATGCCGGTGACGCCCTGGCGGTGTCCGGCGCCCATCACATGCTGCTTATCCGGATGCGGCGTGAATCCTTCGTCGGCGACGATCTGCTTGACGCGCCATAGCAGCTTGCCCGCCAGCTTGCGTGCAGCGGCGTCGCCGGAAAAGGTCAGGTCGTCGGCGTAGCGAGTGTAGGTGAAGCCCAGTTTGGCCGCGCAGCTTTGCACGCGCGCGTCGAGGCGGCGGCACAGGATGTTGGTCAGCGCCGGGCTGCTGGGCGCACCTTGCGGCAGGGCGCGCTCGCCGCTGGCGACGAAGAATCTCTCGCCGTCGACGCTGACTTCCTCGGCCGGCGTTTCGGTGCACAGCAGGCCAAGCGTGGTGGCCAGCTGCTCGCTGTAGCCAAGCTCGCGGAACACCCCCTTGACGCGCGGCAGGCCGATCGAGGGGAAGAAGTTCTTCAGGTCCAGGTTGACCACCACCGCCTTGCCGACGTGCGGCTGGGCGTTGCTGACGATCGAGCGGCCGGGGATGAAACCGTGCGCGGCGGGATGCGGCGGCACCTTGGCCAGGATGTTGTCCAGCACCCAGTATTGCAGGCGCTTCACGCGCGGCATAGGCGCCGAGATGATGCGTTCGCCGCCAGTTTTCTTCGGCATGCTGAAGCGGCGGTAATGGCTGATGCGCGAAACGCGCCGTTCAAAGCTCAGGAAGCGGAGCTCCGGCAGCGTGACACCCATGGCGGCGGCCAGCTCTTGCGCATTGTGCAGCGCGGGCAGCGACCAGCGCGCCAGCTTTTCGGCATCGCCTTCAACGTGGTTCAAGCCGGCCGACACGCCTTGGCCCAGGTACAGCAGCTCGGTGGAGCGGCGCTGGTGCCAGGCGGTGGCGCGCTCGAAGCGTTCGCGCGCGCGGCGCTGGCGCGTTTCTTCGCGGCGTGTGCGCGCCTTGGCCAGGCGTTCCTTGCGCATTGCTTTGAGCGCAGCCTCGGGGTCCTGGATGGTGCGCAGTTCCTGGCCCAGTTTGATGAGGGCGGAACTGAGCTCCGCCTCGCGCTGCACCAGTTGCTCCACCTCGGAAGGCTGGCCGCTGCCTGACGGCCAGAAACCGAGGCGCTGCATTTCTTCCAGCACGACTTCCTGGCGCGAGCTTGTGCGCAGGCGCTCCATCAATTCGGCGCGGGTAGTGATTGGCTTGGATTCGGTGGCGCTCATGGCAGGGCCTCCGGGCGGGGCGAGCGCGAAGAATGCAAGCACGGCGGGATTGTCATCGAAGAGCCTTCAGGACTGGGGCGCTCCACTCGATGCCATACGGCACCGGTGCGGCGAATGGACTGCAGGGCAGTCACACCGTCTTGCCGCACCGGTGCCTGTATGGCACTGTGAAGAGCGTGCCAGTGGCGCATGGGAAGAGCTGAGTACGTGAACGGCGATCCACCGTTCGGGTTGCAAGAGCCATCCCGCCGTGTTTGCTGAAACGAGTATATCAGTTCGTTTGCTTTTTTCATATCATTCGTCTTCTTCATACCGCCGGCCTGCGCGCCTGCGTCATGCGCAGCGCGAGCATGTGTGCGCAAGGGCCTTTGTGCAGGCGGTTGAAAGTAAAGTGGCTGCACTGGCAGGCGCCATCCACGATGCGTTCGTCCGCATCCAGCCGCAGCATGACCTGGTAGCGGTGGTCGCCGTGCCTGGCCTGGGCGCTGATGCGGATGCTGCCGTCGGCCACCGCTTCCAGCGCGTGCTTGCTCATGGCCTGCAGGTCGACCAGCTTTTGGGCTTCCTCTTCCTGCGGGCTGGCGAAGCGCAGCGTGTCGAGCGGCAGCGGGTCGCGCGCCAGCTCGCGCAGGCGGTAGACGCCTTGCACCAGGTCGTAGATGACGCGCCCGGCTTGCGTGTACAGGGTCAGCGCGCGCTCCACCAGCCTGGTATCGAGCCCGGTGTCGTCGGCCAGCTGGGCGGCGCTGGCGAACCAGCGCTTGCCCAGCGCGGCAAAGACCTTTTCCTTGCTGTCGTTATCCACTTCGCCGCGCGGCGCCAGCAGGTCGAACTGGCCGGCATGCGACCAGTCGTTGGCGGTCCAGCCGGACAGGCCGAGGGTGAGCTGCATGTCCGGCATGTTAGCGATCCAGAAGCTGGGCAGGCCGCTGCCCATCAGGTGCACGGTGAAGCTGTGCGCCACGGGGAGCAGGCGTTCCAGCAGCAGCAGGCGGCGCCGGCCCCAGACGCGGACTTCTTCGGCCACATCGCCCTGGTAGATGGAGCGGCGGCATACCACTTCATCGTTCCACGGCTCGAACACGGCGCGCACCGGCTGCCCCGGCGCCAGCACGAAGCGGATCGAGCGCGGGCCGGCGCGTTCCTTCTTGCGCCGCAGCTGCAGGCAGAAGTTGTGCACGTCCATCGGGTGCAGGTCGAGGCGGCGCGCCACCATGTTCATGGCGCTGCTCACCTGCAGGAAACCGCGCACCCAGGTGTCGGGCACGTCGATCTTTTCTTCGATGAACTCCGGGTCGTCGGCAGTCTTGACCTGGAACCCGCCCGGATCGATCGACAGCCTGGTGTGCTTGTAGTCGCGGATCTTCTGGAACTCGGCGTACAGGCTCTCCGAGTAGTCGATATTGGTGGTGCCGCAGGCGAAGTCGCCGATGCGGTCGAAGACATTGTGGCTGCAGCTGAGCGAGGCGTAGCTTGATTCGTCGCGGCTGAAGCACTCGAAGAAGACGCGGTCGGGGTGCACCGTGATCACCGGGTCGAGCGCAATCCACAGCTCTCGGTTGGTCTGGTACAGGTAGTTGTAATACTTGGACTGCGCTTCGTAGAAAGGCTGCATCAGGTGCGACTTGCGCGCCCGCAGTTCGCGCAACTCGCTTTGCAGCGGCTGCAGCTGTTCCTTCAGGGTGCTGGCACGCGCCTGGTATTGGGCCAGCAGCATCTGCTCGTTCTGCGCAGCCCACTCCTTGTAGGCGCTCTTGTCTTTCGGCTGGTAGCGCTGGTCGGCGACCACCACGTCGTGCAGGGCGCTGATCGCTTCGCGGAACGGAATGTGCTTGTTGATGTCGGCGACGAAGTGGGTCGGCGCGCGCAGCGTGTCGGGCGCAAAACGCATCTCGGTCGATGCGGCGCTGTTGCTGACGGAGGACTCGCCATAGTAGCGGTACTGGAATCTCATGGCTTGCTTCCCCTGGCGGCGATTGCCGCCGGCGTATGGATCGTGATGGCGGCCGGCAGCTCCGGATAGCGGTGCTGGATGGCGCGCAGCCCTTCAATGTACTGGGCCTTGTCGGCAATGGCGACGGTGACGACCTGGCGTGCGAACAGGCGCGCGACAAAGGCGGCGATGTCGGCCGACAGCTCGGCCTGGGCGCGCAGGAAGGCTTGCACCCGTCCTTTGACCACGCGGCCGCGGTTCACCTGCGACAGCACGTTCAGGAAGTAGGGCTCCAGGCGCTGCAGCCTGGCCAGGTCGCCGGCACAGGCGCTCTCCAGCCAGGAGCTGACGAACAGCTGCATATTGGCCGACGGGTGCTGGCTCAGTTTGTCCAGCAGCTCGGTCACGTCGCCCACGTCGAAATGGCGGGTGATCATGGCGCGCCCGAAGCGCTGCGCAGCCGGGTCCTGGTGGTCGCACAGGTTCACCAGCAGCAGCGGCGTCCAGTCGTCGCGCGTGCAGGCCTCGCTGAAGAAGGCGGCAGCGAACTCGCGGCTGTCGTCGAAGCGGCTGTCGAAGATGCGCAGCGCCGCTTCCATCTGGCTGCGCACGCGCTGCGGGTCGGCGCGGTAGGCGGCGAAGGCCCACTGGCGTACGCTGGCCGTGGGGTTGCGGCCGAAGGCGGCCCATGCCGCCACATCGAACTGCGCGGGACGGAAGGCCGGCAGCAGGCGCGCGCCCAGCAGCAGCGCGCCTTTGCTGCGCGCGGCCAGCAGGCGTTGCAGCAGTGCCGTGTCGGCCAGTTGCGGCTCATCCTTCAGCGGGCCGCTGATCCAGGCCACCAGGTCGGCGTGCATGCCGTCCCCGGTTTCGCTGCGGAACACCGCGTCCAGCAGCCCCTCCAGCAAGGCTTGGCGGAAGGCGGCGTCGCCGGCGGCCAGGCGCTGGATGACGCTGTCGATGGCGCGCCGCACGCTGGCGTCCGCATGGGTGGCAAAGGCAGTGATCAATTCCGCCTGGGCCGCCAGCACGTGGTCGGGCAGGCGGCCGAACAGGTTGACCGCCGCGCCGCGCACGCCGCTATCGGTGTCCTGCAGCAGCACGGCCAGGCGCGCGCCGGGCAGCATGGTGGCCGGTGCCGCGTGCAGCATCAGCCAGTGGCAGGCCAGCATGCGTACGGCGGGCAGCGGGTGGGCCAGCAGCTGCAGCAGGCGCTCGTAGGGCGCGGCGGCAGCCGCGGTGCGCAGGGGGTTCTCGATCAGCCACTGCAGGTCGGCGCCGATGGCTGCCACGGTGTGCGGCGCGTCGTCGAGGTCGGCGCAGTTGTCCAGCCAGTCGAGCAGCTGTATGACGATGGCGGGCGCCTGGCCGGGCAGGGTGCTGGCGACCTGGCACAGCATGCGGCCCTGGCGGCGCACGCTATCCAGCGGGGCGCAGGCGATGGCGGCTACCAGCAGCGGATCGGCGGCATAGTGCAGCGGGTCGCGCACGATGCAGTCCAGCGCATACTGGGTGGCTTCCGGCAGGGTGCACTGGAGCAGGAGCAGCAGCCAGTCGGTCGGTGGCACACCGCCTTCAAAGCGGCTGCGCGCCACCTGGAAGGCAAAGCGCGCGGTCTGCTGGTAGGGACTGCGCAGCAGTTCGCGCAGCGTGTCGAGCGGCAGCGCGGCGCAGAATTCGCGGTTGTCGGCCAGCGCGCGCGCGGCGAAATCATGCACCCCGCCGCAGCGGCTTTGCTGCAGCAGGGCGAGCAGGGCCTGCGGGTGCGCGTCCCACAGGTGGGGGAAGGCTTCCTGGCGCCGTTCGTCGGCCTGGATCGGCGCCGGCTGGTACCAGGCGGTGCCGGCGCGGTTACTGCGCCAGTGCCCGCCCGCGCGCAGCATGCGGTTGAAGACCAGCCAGAAGCTGTAGGCGTCGTAGGCGCGGCCGCCGCGCACGTGGGCTTGCGCGGCCTGGCTGTCGTCCAGCGCCGCCAGCACGCCCAGCGCCATCGGAATGTAGTCCGGATCGGCGCTTTCGCCCAGGCGGCGCAGCGTGCGCCAGCCGCGCCGGCGCAGATAGTCGCGCGTGCGCACGCCGTAGGCCACCTGGCTGTCGGGGCGCGCTCCTTCCACGGCGAACTCGGTGTAGCCGCGGCGCACGTAGATCCAGCGGCCGGTGGCGGTGTGGACATCGGTCTCGAAGCGCTGCTGCAGGATGCCGAACAATTCGGCGTCGCATGCCATTTCGGCCGCCTTGTAAATGTGGCGCACGGCGCGGAAGGTCCCGGCCCGCAGGGGCAGGCGCTTCAGGTGGGAGAGCAGGATGCGGCGCGCCATGGGCTGGCACAGCGCGACCTGCTGCAATTGCTCCAGCCAGTCCGGCTTGGCCAGGCTGCGCCAGGCCTCGCTGCCGTCCGCCAGCGACAGCAGCAGTTGTTCGTCTTGCTGTTCCCAGGCCTGGCGCACGGCTGCCGGCCAGTCGGCCACCAGGCTGGCGGCATGCGCCTGCAAGGCGGCGTCGTCGGCCAGCAGCAGCCAGGCTTGCAGGGCGATGCGGCGCACCGCATCGCTGCCGCCGCGCTGGCGCAGCTGGTCCATGGCGACGGCGGCGCCGCGGTCGCCGCAGCGGCCGATGGCCCAGGCCAGGCAGTAGTCCTGCATGGCGTCGCCGCGCTCAAGCAGGTCGACCATGGCGGGAACAGCCTGGCGCACGCGGCGCTCGCCGAGGCGCCAGATGACGCGGTTGCGGTGCTGCTGGTCGAGCGTTTTCCAGCTGCCCGCTTCGAGCTTTTGCAGCAGGGCGATGGCGGCGCCATCCAGCGCGCGCGCTGGCGCTGGCGGTGCTGGCGCTGGCGTTGCGGCCAGCGCGGCATTGGCCGGCTCCTGCGCCGGCGGTTCGGTGGCGGGTTCGCTGAAGCCTTGCGCCGCGCGCTCCACCAGGGCCAGTTCAAACAGGGTTTCCGCGGTTTGCCAGTCGACCGGCTGCGGGGTGCGCGTGCTCTCGCGCCACTCCTCGCCGGTGCGCCCCTGGCGCAGGTTGACCAGGAAGCGGCCGGGTGAACCTGCCGCTTCGCACAGCTCGATTTCGCAATGGATGCTTGCGTCTTTTTGCCTGCGTACCAGGCTGGTTTTCCGAATCAGCTTCACTGTGGGGAGGGCCTTGACTTGATTACTGTTTTCTTAACAGATCGATGTTAGCCAATCCCGCATTTGTTTGCAAATTGATTAAGATTCAGGCACGCCGCCGCAGCGCCTCCATCAGCGGCGCGCAGGCCTGCGCCAGCCGCTCCAGGCTAGCTTCGCGCAAAGCGTTGCTGTCCACCGTGTGCTGCGTGTCCAGCCCGGCCCAGCGCAGCAGGGCGCGCCCCGCTTGCGGATGGTCGAACAGGCCATGCAGGTAGGTGCCGAGCACCTGGCCGTCGGCGCCGAGCGCGCCTTCCGGGCGGCCATCGATGACAAAAGCCGGCTGCGCCAGCGCGCCGCCCTGCGAGACACCCATATGGATTTCGTAGCCGCTGACCGGGGCCTCGGCAAAGGCGCATTGGCCGCTCACTTGCGCCAGGCGCTTGTCGCGCGTCAGTTCGGTCTCCATGTCGAGCAGGCCCAGGCCGGCGGCGCTGCCGGCCAGGCCTTCCACGCCGTGCGGGTCGTGCACCTGGCGCCCCAGCATCTGGAAGCCGCCGCAGATGCCGATCACCTTGCCGCCGTAGCGCAGGTGGCGCGCGATGGCTTGCGGCCAGCCGCCTTCCTGCAATGCCGCCAGGTCGGCGCGTGTGTTTTTGCTGCCGGGGAGGATGATCAGGTCGGCCGGCGGGATCGCTTCGCCCTTGCGCACGAAACGCAGGTCGACCTCGGGATGGGCGCGCAGGGCGTCGAAGTCGGTGTGGTTGCTCATTCGCGGCAGGCTGGGCACCACAATGCGGAAGGCGCCGCGCTCGGCTTGCACCGCCTGCACCGCGTCCTCCGCGTCGAGATAGAGGCCGTGCAGGTAGGGCAGCACGGCCAGCACCGGCTTGCCGGTCTGCCGCTCCAGCCAGTCCAGTCCCGGCTCCAGCAGCTTGATGTCGCCGCGGAAGCGGTTGATGACGAAGCCGATGATGCGCTGGCGCTCACTCTCGGACAGGCAGGCCAGGGTGCCGACGATGTGGGCGAACACGCCGCCACGGTCGATATCGGCGCACAGGATCACCGGGCAGTCGACCGCTTCCGCAAAACCCATATTGGCGATGTCGCGCTCGCGCAGGTTGATTTCGGCCGGGCTGCCGGCGCCTTCCACCACCACAGTTTCGTACTGCGCCAGCAGGCGCTGGTGCGATTCCAGCACGGCTGCCATGGCGACCGTCTTGTACTGGTGGTAGTCGCGCGCGTTCATGTCGCCGCGCACCTTGCCGTGGATGATGACCTGGGCGCCGATATCGCTGCTCGGCTTGAGCAGCACCGGGTTCATGTCGGTGTGGGGCGGGATGCCGGCCGCGATGGCCTGCAGCGCCTGGGCGCGCCCGATCTCGCCGCCGTCGACGGTGACCGCGCTGTTCAGCGCCATGTTCTGCGGCTTGAACGGCGCCACCTTCACGCCGTCCTGTTTCAGCAGGCGGCACAGGGCGGCGACGATGGTGCTCTTGCCAGCGTCGGACGTGGTGCCCTGGACCATCAGGGTGCGGTAGGGGAAGCTCATTTGGCCGGGCGGTGCTTGCGTGCTTCTTCCAGCTTTTCGCACAGCACGGCGGTGCCGGCCACCATGCGCGGTCCGGCGCGGTTCAGCAGGTCGCCCTGGATGGTGAACAGGTTGTCCTGGCGCGTGGCCTTCAGCGTCTTGTAGGGACGCCACAGGTTGACGCCGCCGTAGTCTTTTTCGGCGGTGCCGAAGATGGCTTCCGGGTCGGCTTCCAGCACGGCTTCCACGCTGACCACCGGCGCCGTTACCTTCTGGTCGGCGAAGATGTTCTGGCCGCCGCAGGCTTTCAGGGCGTCGCTGACGATATGCTCGCCGTTCAGGGTGTATAGCGGTTTGTCCCACACCTGGTAGAAGGTGCGCACCGGAGGGCGCGCCGAGAATTGCGCGCGCAGGGCGCCCAGTTTCTGGCGCAGCTCTTTGGCGGCGGCATTGGCGGTGCTTTCAGTGCCCATCAGCTTGCCGAGCTTTTCCAGGTTGTCGGCGATCTGGTCGAGTTTTTTCGGCTCGCTGTGGTACATGGGAATGCCGAGCTGGCGCAGCTGCTCGATCTGGCGCTCGGAGGAGCCGTGGCGCCAGATCACCAGCAGGTCCGGCTTCATGGCCAGCAGGCGCTCCATGTCCACCTGGCGGTTGTCGCCCACGCGCGGGATCTGCTTGGCCGCTTCCGGGTAGTCGCTGTAGGTGACGGCGCCGACGATTTTCTCGGCGCCGCCGGCGGCAAACAGCATCTCGGTCACGTGCGGCGCCAGCGCGACGACGCGCTGCGCGGGCTTCTGCAGGGTGACGGGCTTGCCGTCGTCATCCAGCACGGTGATGGCGGCATGCGCCTGCACGGCGCACAGGACGGGAATCAGCAAGAGTTTCTTCATCGGTTGGTCCATTCGTTGAGTGCTTGTTCAAGGCGCTGCCAGCCTGCTTCATCGGGCGGCAGGCCGAGGCGGATGCCGCGCGCCGCTGACGGGAACAGGCGGACCCAGATACCGCGCCGCGCCATGTGTTCGTGGAAGGCTTCCGCCTGTGTCTCGGGCCACCACTGGAACAGGGCGGTGCCGTGGCTGGCAATGCCGTGGCGCGCCAGCAGCGCGCGCAGGCGGTCACCGCCGGCTTGCAGCGCGGCCTGGGCCGCCTGCTGCCAGGCGCTGTCTTCCAGCGCGGCGCGCGCCACCTGCTGCGCCGGTCCGCTGACGGCCCAGGGGCCGAGCAGGCCGGCCAGCGGTGCCAGGATCTCGTCGCATGCGGCGACGAAGCCGAGCCGTACGCCGGCCAGGCCAAAGAACTTGCCGACCGAACGTAGCACGACCAGGCCCGGCGCCTGCGCGGCGTCGGCCACGCTGTACGCGCCGTCGGTGTCGGCAAAGGCTTCGTCCACCACCAGCCAGCCGCCGCGTACGGCCAGCGCAGCGGCCCACTCCAGCAGCTGTGCGCGCGGCACGCAGGCGCCGGTCGGGTTGTTGGGATTGCACACCACCAGCACGTCGGCGGCGGCGACCGCCGCCCCCAGCTCGGGGTACGGCACGGCGCGCGTGCGGTGGCCGTGCTGCGACCAGTGGTGCAGGTGTTCGGCGTAGCTCGGGCTGGCGACCAACACGCGTGAAGGGTGGCGCAGGCGCGGTAGGGCCTGGATTGCGGCCTGGGTGCCGGCGACGGCGAGCATGCGCGGTGCGCCGTAGTAGCGCTGCGCCGCTTCCAGCAGCTCTGGGTCATGCTCGGGCAGGCGGTGCCAGGCATCGGCGCTCAGGGCCGGCGCCGGGTAGCCGTTCGGATTCAGGCCGGTGGACAGGTCGAGCCAGTCCTTGCGGCCATAGCGCTGTGCTGCCTCGCGCAGCTTGCCGCCGTGTTCAAGCATGCTGTACTCCATAGGCGATGGCCAGCAAGGCGGCCAGCCACAGCCAGCTGGTATGGCGCACCAGGCGCCAGGCACGCGGGATGTCGGCGGCGGCAGCGGCGCTGCCTTCACCCAGCGGCGGGCGCTGTTCGATGGCGCCGCCGTAGCTGGCGGCGCCGCCCAGTTGCAGGCCGAGGGCGCCGGCGCCGCTCGACATGACCGGGCCGGCGTTCGGGCTGCTCCATGCCGGGGCCTGGCGGCGCCAGCATGCCAGCGCGCGGCGGGTGCCGTGCGCACCGGGCGCCAGCAGGGCGTAGGAGAGGGCGGTCAGGCGCGCCGGCAGGTAGTTGAGGGCGTCGTCGAGGCGGGCGGCGCTGCGGCCGAACAGGTTGAAGCGTTCGTTGCGATAGCCCCACATGGCGTCCAGCGTGTTCGCCAGGCGGAACAGCACCGCGCCGGGGCCGCCGGCCACGGCGAACCAGAACAGGGTGCCGAAGACGGCGTCGTTGCCGTTCTCCAGCATGGATTCGGTGGCGGCTTTGGCCAGGTCGCTGGCGCTGGCCTGCTGCGTGTCGCGGCTGACGATGCGGGCGGTCAGGGCGCGCGCTTGCGCCAGGTCGCCGGCGTGCAGCGCGTGCCAGATCGGCAGCATGTGGTCGCGCAGGCTGCGCAGGCCCAGGCAGAAATAGAGCAGGACCGCGTGCAGTGCGGCCAGGGCCGGCGCCGGCAGCGGCTGCGCGCATAGCCACGCCGCCAGCGCGGCCAGGGGCAGCACCGCCAGCAGCCACGCCAGCAGCCCGCGCGCGAAGCGCGCGGCGCCGGAGGCGGTTGCGCCGGGGCGGTTCAGGCGCGCTTCGATGGCGCTGGCGAGGTGCCCAAAGCCGACCAGCGGGTGCAAGCGCCTGACTTCACCCAGCAGGGCGTCCAGCAGCACCCCGCCCAGCAGGGCGGCGGCGAACCAGGTCCAGTCGAGGCCCGCCAGCATCAGGCGCCCTTCAGCATCAGCGGCAGGCCGGCTGCGACGAAGGCGACGCGGTCGCAGGCGGCGGCGACGGCCTGGTTCAGGCGTCCCGCTTCATCGGCGTAGCTGCGCGAGACCGCGCCCCAGGGCACGATGCCCATGCCGACCTCGTTCGACACCAGCACCACGTCGCCGCGTTCGATGGCCAGTTCGTCCAGCAGGGCCGCGCGCTCCTGGTGAAAGCGGGCGGGCAGTTCGATGGCGCCGACATCCGGGTACTGCGTGCCGTCGCTGAACATCAGGTTGGACAGCCACAGGGTCAGGCAATCGACCAGCACCAGGCGTTGCGGCGCGCGCCATTCGGCCAGCGCGGCGGCCAGCGCCAGGGGCTGTTCCACGGTGCGCCAGTGCGCCGGGCGCTGCGCCCGGTGCTGCGCGATGCGCGCCGCCATCTCGTCGTCGCCGGCGGCGGCGGTGGCGATGTAGACCACTTCCTTGCCGGAGCCGGCGGCCAGCCGCTCAGCATAGGCGCTCTTGCCCGAACGGGCGCCGCCGAAGACCAGGGTGCGGCTCATGTTGCGCCCCGCGTGAACATGGCTGCCACGGCGGCCGGGTTGGAGGCGAAGTAGCCGTGGAAGTAGGACGCTTGCAGGGAGCCGATGCGGTACACGGCTTCGCCGGCGGCGCCGCTCGGGTTCTTCTGCGTCGTGGCGGCGGCCGGCTGCGTGGTGTCCAGGCGCGAGTAATGGAAGGTGTGGCCGCGCAGCGGGCCGTGCGCGGTCGGCATGGCTTGCGCCCCGAGTCCGGCCAGGCGCGCCTGCATCGTCACTTTGCCGGGCAGCAGGCCGGCCATCGGCCATTCCTTGCCTTCCTTGTCCTGCAGGGTTTGCGCCAGCGCCATCATGCCGCCGCATTCGGCGACGATGGGCAGGCCGTCGCCGTGCGCCGCACGCAGCGAGGCTTGCCAGCGCTGGCCTTGCGCCAGCGCGGCGCAGTGCAGTTCGGGATAGCCGCCCGGCAGGTAGACCGCCGTGGCGCCGCTCGGCACCGGCTCGTCGGCCAGCGGCGAAAAGTACTCCAGTTGCGCGCCCAGCGCTTCCAGCGTGGCCAGGTTGGACGGGTAGAGGAACATGAAGGCGGCGTCGCGCGCGATGGCGATGCGCACACCAGCCAGCGGCAGGGCCTGCACCGGCGGCGTTTCGGCCGCGCCGGCGGGCGCCGCGGCGATGTGTGCGGCTGGCAGCGCATCCCATGCGGCCAGGTCGAAGTCCAGCTGGTCGGCCAGCGTGTCGAGCAGTGCATCCAGTCCGGCGACTTCGTCCGGCAACACCAGTCCCAGGTGGCGCTCGGGCAGGGAGGCGGCCTGCTTCGGCAGGGTGCCCAGCAGGGGAATATCGCGCAGCGAGGCGGCCACCATCGCTGCATGGCCCGCGCTGGCGATGCGGTTCGCCACCACGCCCGCCATGTCGACCGGGCCGTAGGCGCGCAAGCCGTGCACCAGCGCGCCTGCCGTCTGCGCCATGGCGCCGGCATCGATCACGGCCAGCACCGGCAGGCCGAACGCGCGCGACAGGTCGGCGGCGGACGGCGTGCCGTCGTACAAGCCCATCACGCCCTCGACCAGGATGGCGTCGGCCTGCGCCGCCGCTTCTGCCAGCAAGGCGCGGCAACGCTCCTCGCCCACCATCCACAGGTCGAGCGATTCGACCGGCGCACCGCAGGCGCGCGCCAGCAGCATCGGGTCGATGAAGTCGGGGCCGCATTTGAACACGCGCACGCGGCGGCCTGCGCGCACCAGCTTGCGCGCCAGGGCGGCGGTGACCGTGGTCTTGCCCTGGCCGGAGGCGGCAGCGGCAACCAGTACCGCGCGCGCTACCATTCCGTCCCCGGCTGGGCTGCGATGCCGGCCTTGAAGGCGTGCTTCACCACCGTCATTTCGGTTACGGTATCGGCCACCTCGATCAGTTCCGGCGGCGCGGCGCGGCCGGTGACCACGGCATGCTGCATTTCCGGGCGGTCCAGCAGGTCGGCGATCACTTCATGCACGTCCAGGTAGCGGTACTTGAGGGCGATATTCAGCTCGTCCAGCACCACCATGCCGTAGGACGGGTCGCGCAGGAAGGCGCGCGCCTGCTGCCAGGCTTCGCGCGCCTTGGCGATATCGCGCTCGCGGTCCTGGGTCTCCCAGGTGTAGCCTTCGCCCATGGCGTGGAAGCTGCACTCGTCCGGGAAGCGGCGCAGGAACAGTTCCTCGCCGGTCGACATGGCGCCTTTGATGAACTGCACCACGCCCACCTTCATGCCATGCCCCATGGCGCGCATCGCCATGCCGAAGCCGCTCGAGCTCTTGCCTTTGCCGTTGCCGGTATTGACGATCAATACGCCGATGTTCTTGTCTGCCGCCGCGATCTTGGCGTCGATGATGGCCTTCTTGCGCTCCATGCGGTCACGGTGGCGTTCGTTGATGTCGCTCATGCTTGCGGACTCCCGGGAATGAAAATGGTGCGATCGCCGTGGCGGACGATCTCGATAGGGTGGTCAAGGTATTCGCCCAGCAGCGCCGGCTGCATCACGTCGGCCGTGCTGCCCGCCAGCCAGCGGCCGTCGCCCATCAGCAGCAGGGCGTGGCTCGACACGCTGTGCGCCAGGGTCAGGTCGTGGCCCACCATCACCACGGTTTTGCGCTGCTCGCGGCACAGCCGGGACAGCAGCGACATCACGCTCACCTGGTGCGCCAGGTCCAGCGCATTGGCCGGTTCGTCCAGCAGCAGCAGGGGCGTGTCCTGCGCCAGCATGGCAGCAATCGCCACGCGCTGGCGCTCGCCGCCTGACAGCGTGCGCACGTCGCGCGCCGCCAGGTGGTCGACTTCCATCGCCGCCAGCGAAGCCATGGCGGCGCGGTGGTCGTCGCTGTTTTCCCAGTAGCGGTTGTCGTGGTAGGGGTGGCGCGCCGAGAGCACGGTCTCGATCACGGAGTAAGAGAAGGCGTCGCTGCGCGCCTGCGCCAGGAAAGCACGCTTGCGCGCCAGCTCCTGCAGCGGCCAGTCGCCAAGGGCGCGGCCGTCGATGCTGACATGGCCGCCATCCGCATCGCGCAGGCCGGCCAGGGTACGCAGCAAGGTGCTCTTGCCGGCGCCATTGCGGCCGATCACGCTCCAGCACTCGCCGTCGCCGACTTGCCAGTCCAGCTGCTCGACCAGGGTGCGCTTGCCCATGGCCAGGCGCAGTTGATGGGTACTGATCATGTTTACTTCCTCAGCCGGTGCAGTTGGTACAGGAAGACCGGGGTGCCGACCAGGGCGGTCACCACGCCCGCCGGCAGCTGCTGCGGCGCGATGATGGTGCGCGCCAGCGTATCGGCCAGCACCAGGTAGGCGCCGCCCACCAGGGTGGCGCACGGCACCAGCAGTCGGTGGTCGGGTCCGAAGGCGAAGCGGCAGGCATGCGGCACGATCAGGCCGACGAAACCGATGCTGCCTGCCGTGGTTACGGCGCTGGCGGTCAGCAGGCCGGAACAGAAGAACAGGCCCTTGCGCAGGGCGCCGACGCGGATGCCCAGCGTGGCCGAGGCCTCGGCATGCAGCGCCATCACGTTGAAGGAGCGCGCCGCGCGCAGGGCGAACGCCAGGCAGCCGGCCAGCACGAACCAGGGCAGCCAGCGGATCGGGGAACCGGACAGGTCGCCGATCAGCCAGAACACCATGGTGCGCAGGCGGCTTTCCGGCGCGATGGAGAGCATCAGCGTGACCAGGGCGATGCAGCCGGAGGACAGCACCACGCCGGTCAGCAGCAGCATGGCGGTGCCGCCTTCGGCTGCCGTGCCGCCGCGCAGGTCGCGCCGGGCCAGCACATACAGCAGCATGGAAACGACGACCGCACCGGCAAAGGAGGCCAGGTCGACCATCCAGGCGGCGCACATGAACAGCAGCGCCGCCAGCGCGCCGACCGAAGCGCCGGAGGAGATGCCCAGCACGTAAGGGTCGGCCAGCGGGTTGCGCAGCAGGGCCTGCATCATGACGCCGGCCAGCGACAGCGAAGCGCCGGTGACGAAGGCGGTGGCGGCGCGTTCGGCGCGCAGACCGATCAAATGTCCGTGCAATGAGGCAGGCTGCCCGCTGGCCCACTCGCGCACGGCGCCTGGCATGTCGGCCAGCGGAATGCTGACCGAGCCGATCATGCCGGCCGCCACCAGGCTGGCCAGAGAAACCAGTACCAGCAGGATGATGACAGTGACGGCGCGCAGGCGCAGCTTAGCGGAAAGTGGGTGCATAGCGGGCAGCTTATCTCATTTATTTATAGCCGTAGCGCAGGCCGGCGTACACGCTGGAGCCAGCGGTGCCGTACAGGCGCGCTACTTCGTACTGTTTGTCGGCCACGTTGTTCCAGCGCACGGTGGCCGACCAGGACGGGGCGAAATACCAGGCCGCGTACAGGTTCAGCAAACCATAGCCGCCCAGGCGGTTGCGGTTGGCCGCGTCGTCGAAGCGGTAGCCGGACACTTGCCATTCGGCGCCGCCGCGCAGGCTGCCGGCAGTATATTCCAGCGCGACGTTGCCGTGACGCTTGGCGCGCCGCTGCAGCTGCTTGCCGGTGCTGTCGTCGCGCGGGTTCTGCAGGTCGGCCGAAGCCTCCAGCGTGAAGGCGCTGCCCAGCTGCTGGCGTGCCGACAGGGTGATGCCTTCCAGCGTGGCGTGGGCGACGTTGTGGGCGCAGCCGTTCTTGAAGCCGGGCTTGGGGCATGGGGTGGTGTTCAGCAGCAGGTCGGTCAGCTTGTTGCGGTAGGCGGTGGCGCCCAGCATGGTGCCGTTTTGCTCGAATCGGATGCCGATCTCGCGGTTGCGGCCTTGTTCCGGACGGTTGGACTCCAGGCCGTAGCCGGGGTAGTACAACTCGTTGAAGGTCGGTGCGCGGAAGCTGCTGCCGTAGCTGGCGTTCAGGCGCAGGGCAGGGCTGAGGCGGTAGCCGTAGCCGAGCGAGCCGGTGTTCTTGCTGCCGTACTGCGAGCTGTCGTCGTTGCGCACGGCGGCGGCCAGCAGGTGGTCGCCGCGCTTCATGTTGTAGCTGGCGCCCAGCGACTTGGTGCTGCGCTCATGTTCCAGGGCGGCGGTGTTCGCCTCCACTTCCTCCTTGCGGTATTCGGCCAGCAGCTGCAGGGTGTCCGGGCCGAGCGCGATGTCGTTCTGCCAGCTGTACATGGTCTGCTTGGTGTCGATCTGGCTGGCGCTGGCGGCAAAGCTGCCGGACTTGTCGCGCGCCTGGGATGCCTGGGTGGTCATCTGCCATGCGCTGCTCAGGCGGTTGCGCGACGACAGCGCGACGGTGTCCAGCTTCTGCGTGTTCCAGGCGCGCACGGTGGCGCCGCTGTCGAAGTCCGACTCCTGGTCGATGTGCATGAGGAGGGCGGTCAGCTCGTGGCCTGGCGCCACCTGCCAGGCCAGCTGGCCGTTGGCGTGTTTGCGCTCGTAGCCGTCATCATCCTTGTTATAGCTGCTCAGGCCCGGCAGGGTGGAGGAGAAGCCGTCGGCGCGCTCCTTGCCTGCGTTCAGGGCGTAGCTGAAGGCGCCGGCCTGGCCGGAAACACCGGCGCGGGCGGCGCGGGTGCCGTAGCTGCCGGCCAGGATGGCGGCGTCCAGCGCCAGGGGACCCTGGCCTTTTTTGGTGAAGATCTGGATCACGCCGCCGATGGCGTCGGCGCCGTAAATAGTGCTCAGGGGGCCGTACACGACCTCGATGCGCTCCACCGCGCCCAGCGGAATGGCGTTCCATGCGGCGGCGCCGCTGGTGGCGGAGGCGATGCGCACGCCGTCCAGCAGCACGATCACCTGGTTGCTGTTGGCGCCGCGCAGGTAGACGTTGGAGTTGGTGGCGCTGCCGCCGTTGCGCGTGATTTCAATACCGCGCTGGCGCTGCAGCACTTCGGTGATCGAGCCGGCGCCGCTGCGGGCGATTTCGTCGGCGTCGATCGTGAGCGTATCGCTGACGACGTCGCGCGCTGCCTGCGGCGTGCGGGTGGCGGTAACAACAACGGAATTCAGGACGGGGGCCTGGACTTGGGCCTGGGCTGCAGGTACGGCAACGGCCAGTGCCAGCGACGCGAGGGCCGCTTGCCGGGTGGCGGGAGAGGTCATGTCAATTTCTTCAGTGAGCCGCCGGCCCACGTCCCCGTAAGCCGGCTAGAACGGGAACGGGCGCAAGGCGCATTCCCACCTGGTCTGGCCGGTATCCGGGCTGGCAAATATGGCGGACTGGCCTTCCCATGCTTGCGCACAGTGGCTGTGAGACCGCTGCCGCTCCATCAGGGCGGCACTTGCTTACCGTTGCGGGGGCAGCACACGTTAACTGTCAAGGACAGCGCCGTGTTTCCCGTTTAACTGCGTTCGAGAATTCGAATGCGAGCACCAAAACCCCGCCATTATACGGGCTTGGCGCGCTGCGCGGGCCAGAGCAGGCGCTGGATCGAACAATACTTGACCTGGTTCGGCTTCTGCGCCGCGTGCAGCAGCGGTTCGCCGGCCGCCATGGCGGCCATCAGGCGCATGGTGCCGGCATGGCAGACGATTACGGCGTCGTGCCGCAAATCGTCGAGGAAGGACTGCACGCGCGCCGCCACTTCGCGCACCGTTTCACCGCCGCCGGGACGGTAATCGAGCAGGTCGGCGGCCCAAGCCTCGACCTCGGCGCGCGCGATATCCGACCACGGCCGCAGCTCCCAGGCGCCGAAATCCATCTCGGCCAGGCGCGCGTCCAGCGTCGGCTGGCCGAGCAGGGTGGCCAGTGCGGTGCAGCGCCGCAGGGGGCTGGAATACAGGCGCGCGCCGCCGGCGAGGGCGGCTGCCAGTTGCGGCGCCAGCGCGGCATGGCCTTCCGCCAGCGCGGCGGGAGAGGCCGGAATGTCGCTGCTGCCGTAGCACACGCCCGGCGCGACGTCGGGCAGGGGATGGCGGATGAGGATCAGTTCCACACGCAGGCCAGCACACAGAGGTAGAACACGGCTTCCGCCAGCTGCTGCACGGCGCCCAGGCAGTCGCCGGTGTAGCCGCCCAGGCGCTGCTGGAACTTGCGCGCGAACCAGAGCGTCGCCAGCAGCATGCCTGCCAGTCCTGTACCCAGCGCCCCCAGCGGCAGCCAGCCCAGCGCCACCACGGCGCCGGCCGGCAGCGCGGCGCCCAGCGCGGCAATGGCGAACTCGCCGTGGCGCATTTCCTGCGCCAGCGGCTTGGCTTTGCCTTCGGCGCGCGCGTACTCCATGCGCCAGATCAGGGCGCAGGCCATCAGCCGCGACAGGGGATGGGCCGCCAGCAGCGCGCCCAGCGCCGCCAGCATGGGCAGGCTGGCCAGCGCCGCCACCTTGGTGGCCAGCATCAGGATGATGCCGATCGCACCATAGGCGCCGATGCGCGAATCCTTCATGATCTCCAGCACACGCTCGCGCGTGTGGCCGCCGCCCAGGCCGTCGCAGGCGTCGGCAAAGCCGTCCTCGTGGAAGGCGCCGGTGGTATAGATGCCGGCTGCGGTGGATAGCAGCACGGCGACCGGCAGCGGCAGCACCATCGCCGCCGCCGCGTACACGGCGCCGGCGATGGCGGCCACCACCAGGCCCACCGCCGGGAAATAGCGCGAGGCGTGGTGCAGCCAGTCCGGCTCAAAACCGACCCAGCGCGGGATCGGCAGGCGCGTGAAGAATTGCAGCGCGATGAAAAAGAGGCGCAGCTGCTGCATCGGCGCTTACTCGGACTTCTCGCTGACCTGGGCCGACTCGAAGGTGGCCATCTGGTTCAGGAAGTTGACGGCGGCCTGCAGCAGCGGCACGGCGAGCGCGGCGCCGGTGCCTTCGCCCAGGCGCAGGCCCAGGTTCAGCAGCGGACGGGCGCCCAGGAAGTCCAGCATGCGCTGGTGGCCGCTTTCGTCCGAGCAGTGCGAGAACACGCAGTAGTCCAGCACCGCCGGCTGCACGCGGGCGGCGACCAGCAGGGCGCTGGTGACGATAAAGCCGTCCACCAGCAGCACCATGCGGCGCTCGGCCGCTTTCAGCATGGCGCCCACCATCATGGCGATTTCCAGGCCGCCGAAGGCGGCCAGCGCCTGCAGCCCGCCCTGCGCGTCGGCGTGTTTGGCCATGGCGGCTTCGATCACGCGCTGCTTGTGCGCCACGCCCTCCGACGTGAGGCCGGTGCCGGCGCCCACGCAGTCGGCCAGCGGAATGCCGGTCAGGCGGTGCATCAGGGCCGCGGCGGCCGTGGTGTTGCCGATGCCCATCTCGCCGAAGCCCAGCACATTGCCCGGCAGCTCGGCCACCAGCTCCATGCCGCACTCGATCGCCTCCATGCACTGCTGCACCGTCATGGCCGGCTGCTGCGCAAAATTGGCGGTGCCGTGGGCGATCTTGCGTTTGACCAGGCCCTCGCGCGGGCCGAAATCGTGCTTGACGCCCGCATCGACCACTTTCAGCAGGCAGCCGTTCTGGCGCGCGAAGACGTTGATCGCCGCGCCGCCGGCCAGGAAGTTCTCCACCATCTGCCAGGTGACGTCCTGCGGATAGGCGGAAACTCCTTCCGCCACCACCCCATGGTCGCCCGCGAACACCAGGATAGCCGGCTCGCGCAGCTCCGGCCGGGTGCTCTGCTGGATCATGCCGACCTTGTGCGCCAGCGCTTCCAGCGCGCCCAGGCTGCCCAGCGGCTTGGTCTTGTTGTTGATGGCGCGTTCCAGCTGGGCCGCGAGGGATTCGTCCTTGAGAGGGGGGATGTGTGGGATAGTCATCGCGGAATTATAATGCCCGGATGCGGATACTTATCATTGAAGACAATAAGGATATTGTCGCCAACCTGTACGGCTTCCTCGAGCCGAAGGGCTATGTTCTGGATACCGCAGCCAATGGCTACGGCGGGCTGGCGCTGGCCGCCGAACACGAATACGACGCCGTGGTGCTGGACGTGATGCTGCCCGGCCTGAACGGCCTGGAATTCTGCCGCAAGCTGCGCGGCGAGCTGGGGAAAGCCACCCCGGTGCTGATGCTGACCGCGCGCGACACGCTGGAAGACAAGGTGGCCGGCTTCGAAAGCGGCGCCGACGACTACCTGGTCAAGCCGTTCTCCCTGGTGGAGCTGGAAATCCGCCTGCGCGCCCTGGTGCGGCGCGCGCGTGGCGCCCAGGCCGGCAACCCGGTGCTGCAATTCGGTGAGCTGACTTTCGATACCGTCAATTACGAAGTGCGCCGCGCCGGGCGCCTGCTGGCGCTGACCCGCACCGGCTACACCATCCTCAAATGCCTGATGAAAGACGCGCCGCGCGTGGTGGCGCGCGACACGCTGGAGCATGAAGTATGGGGCGACGAGCGCCCCGACAGCGACGCCCTGCGCACGCATATCCACGCCTTGCGCCAGGCGCTCGACAAACCATATCCCTTCGCCATGCTGCGCACCATACCGGGCATCGGCTACAAGCTGGTAAACCCGGATGACGACAACTGACTCCCTGCGCCGGCGCATCGTCGCCGCCTACATGATGTTTGCCTTCTTCGTTTCGCTCGTGTTTGCGGTGATCGCAGCGTTGGCGGTGGAGGGTATTGAAGAAAAGCTGGTCGATGAACGCCTGATGGAGGTGGCGCGTTGGGCCGTTCCGCGCCATGGCGCCGGCATGTCGGTGCAGATGCCGGCCGGCCTGACCTACCATCACGGCGAAGATGTACCGCGCTCCTTGCGGGGTTTGCCGCATGGTGTGCGCGAGATCACGGTCGACGGCACCGACCTGCATGTCCTGTCCGACCGCGACGAGCATGGGGAATATGTGGTGGTCGACCACGACAGCGAGTACGAGAAGATCGAGATTGTTGTGTACTCGATGTTTGCCGCCGTCTTGCTGGCATTTCTCACCTGTTCAATGATCCTGGCGCGCTACCTGGCCAACAGCATCGTCACGCCGATCGCGCGCCTGGCGCAGGCGGTTGAGCAGCGCAAGGACGATTTGCCCTGCCTGGAGCGCAAGGATGAACTGGGCAAGCTGGCACGCGCGTTCGCCGACCGTACCGGCGAGCTGGAACAGTTCCTCAATCGCGAGCGCTTCTTCACAGGCGATGTCAGTCACGAACTGCGCACGCCGCTGACGGTAATCAGCGGCGCCGCCGAGGTGATCATGGCGCGCACCGCGGACGACGCGGCCCTGCATGCGCCGGCCGAACGGATCTACCGCGCCGCGCGCGAGGCGGCCGATGTGACGACGGTCCTGCTGCAGCTGGCGCGCTCGCCGCAGGGGAAGGGCGGCCCGGCCCATTCCATGGCGGCGCTGGCCGAAGCGGAAGTGGCGCGCTGCCAGGCGCTGGTTGCCGGCAAACCGGTCACGCTGCGCTATGCGGGCGGCAGCGATTTCATGGCCCACGGCGCGCGCGAACTGCTGCAGGCGGCCATCGGCAACCTGTTACGCAACGCCTGCGCCTATACCGAGCAGGGGGAAGTGCTGGTGCGCCTGGAGCAGGATTGCGTGGTGGTGGAAGATACCGGGCCGGGCCTGCCGGCGGCCGCGTTGGCACGCCTGCGCGGTGAAGCGTTGCCGGAGAACGATGGCGTGTCCTCCGGCAGCGGGCTGGGACTGGGCCTGGTGCAGCGCACCTGCAAGTACCTCGGGCTGCAATTGCAAGTAAGGCAACGCGAAGGGGGCGGCACGCGTTTCGACATCCACTTCCCGGGTTTAACGCAATCTTAACGCCGGCTTCACGCGGCTTTTACCGGGAGCCGTCTATCGTGCGGGGATGAACTTTCCCCGTATCCGCTCCACCTACCTGCCACTCGCGGCGGCATCCTTCCTGGTCCTGGCTTACAACGTCACGTTCTGGCGAAAGTTTGCCAGCGCAGTCGGAGGTTTTGAACTGGCCAAGCTGCCGGTCTATATCGGTTCCTGCCTGCTGCTGGTCATGGTGTTCAGCGGCGTGCTGGCGCTGGTGAACTACCGCCGCCTGTTCAAACCAGTCCTGATCGCACTGTTGCTGCTGTCCTCCGTGACCGCCTATTTCATGTCCCAGTACGGCATCGTGATCGATGCTTCCATGGTGCAGAACGTGCTGGAAACCGATACGCGCGAGGCCGGCGAGCTTTTCAGCTGGAAGCTGGTGCAAGCCGTGCTGCTGCTCGGCGTCGTCCCATCCTGGCTGGTGTGGCGCCTGCCGGTGCAGTATGCCCCCCTGCGCCGCTCGATTGCGGCCAATGGCGGGGTGCTGGCGGTATCGCTGCTGGCGGCAATCGGCCTGCTGTTCCTGCTGTTCAAACCCCTGGCACCAGCCGTGCGCGAACACCGCGAACTGCGCTTCATGCTGACGCCGACCAATGTGTTCCAGGCGGCAAACGCCTACCTGAAACTGAAACTGGCGACGCCAACCATCGTCGCGCCCTTGGGAACGGATGCCTCGAAGGGCCGCTTCTGGTCCGCCGGCGGTGACGCCCCGCGCACGGTGACGGTGATTGTGGTGGGCGAAACCGCCCGCGCAATGAACTTCTCCCTGAATGGCTATGCGCGTGACACCAACCCGCGCCTGGCGCGCGAGCCGGCCCTGGTCAATTTCAGCAATGTCAGCTCGTGCGGTACGGCGACCGCCGTCTCCGTGCCGTGCGTCTTCTCCGACCTGACCCGCAATGGTTACTCGGAAGACAAGGCGCGCAGCAAGGAGGGGCTGCTGGACGTGCTGCGCCACGCCGGCCTGGAGGTGGTCTGGCGCGATAACAATTCCGGCTGCAAGGGTGTCTGCCAGCGCGTGCGGTTTGAAGATGTGTCAAAGGCGGTGGCAGGCAACCCCTTGTGCGATGGCGAAGAGTGCTATGACGAGCGCCTGCTGGAAGGCTTGCCGGAGCTGATCCGCAGTTCCAGCAAGGACCTGGTCATCGTGCTGCACCAGAAGGGTAGCCACGGCCCGGCCTATTGGAAGCGCTATCCGGCCGGCTTCGGCAAATTCGGCCCGGTGTGCCAGACCAATGAACTGGAGCAGTGCTCGCGCGAAGAGATTACGGCGGCATACGACAACAGCATCCTGTACACCGACTACTTCCTGTCCCGCACCATCGAGGTGCTGAAGGAGGCTGGTGTTGCGGCTTCCATGCTCTATTTCTCGGACCATGGCGAATCGCTGGGCGAAAAGAACATGTACCTGCATGGCGCGCCCTACATCTTCTCGCCGGAAGAGCAGCGCAAGGTGCCCATGATGCTCTGGATGTCCGACAGTTTCAGCCAGCGCTTCCACGTCAACCGCGGCTGCCTGGCTGCGCGCAGCAGCCAGCCTTTTTCGCACGATAACGTATTCCACTCCACCCTCGGCATGCTGAATATCAGCACGGCGGTGTACAACCCCAAGTTAGACCTGTTCCAAGCCTGCACCCATGATTCTTAAGAACTACCGGGGCGTGCTGGCGCTGGCAGCGTCGGCCACCCTGATCCTGTGGCTCGGCCAGTCCACGGATATCGACCTGCGCCTGGCCGACCTGTATTACGACCACGCCCGCAGCGCTTTCCCGCTGCAGCACGCCTGGTTCGCCGAACAATTCAACCATGTGATCCTGAAAGCCATGCTGGTATGCCTGGCTTGCGGCGTGGTGGCGCTGGCCGTGCGCGATGCGTGGCGGCCCTTCCCTGACTGGGCGCCGGAGCGGCGGCTGGGCATGCGCGTCCTTGCCATGTCGGCTGTCAGCATTCCGCTGGCAACCAGCCTCCTGAAACAGGCCAGCAGCAGTCATTGTCCCTGGGACCTGGAGCGCTACGGCGGCAGCGCACCATATATACGGCTGCTGGAATGGATGCCTGGCGGAGTGGAAGCGGGGCATTGCCTGCCGGGTGGGCATGCCTCGAGCGCCCTTTGGCTGGTCGGGCTGGCCGCGTTCTGGTGGCCACGGCAGCCGCGCAAGGGATTTGCCATGGGCGCTGCCATGCTGCTGTTTGGCCTGGGCGTCGGCTGGGTGCAGCAATTGCGCGGCGCGCATTTCCTTACGCACACGCTCTGGTCGGCCTGGATCGCCTGTGCGATCGCGACAGTGAATTATTCACTTGCAAAACGCCAGCTCATTAGCTATAGTTCTGTCCCTCGCAACGACGCGCAAGCGACGAAGCGGGAAAAAGAAGGGGTTGACGAGTTGCAGGAAACAACGCATACTCTCGCTTCTGTGCTGCTGACAAACACAACGCTTTGTCGAAAATGAGCAGCGATCTTTAAAAATCAACAGTCGATAAGTGTGGGCGTTTGACGATATGCC
>NZ_JAYSCO010000077.1:0-25587 GCF_041914865.1 Pseudoduganella sp.
TCCAGCAGCGCGGTTTCTTCGCCGCAGATGTAGGCGCCGTAACCGTGGTGCGCGTGCAGCTGGAAGCTGAAGTCCGAACCCATGATCTTGTCGCCCAGGAAGCCGGCGGCGCGCGCCTCTTCCAGCGCTTCTTCAAAGCGCAGGTAGTCCTGGAAGATCTCGCCGTGGATGTAGTTGTAGCCCACGGTGATGCCCATCGCGTACGCGCCGATGGCCATGCCTTCGATCAGTGCGTGCGGGTTGTAGCGGATGATGTCGCGGTCCTTGAAGGTGCCCGGTTCGCCTTCGTCGGTGTTGCAGACGAGGTACTTCTGGCCAGGGAACTGGCGCGGCATGAAGGACCATTTCAGGCCGGTCGGGAAACCGGCGCCGCCGCGGCCGCGCAGGCCGGAGGTCTTCAGGTCGGCGATGATCTGCTCCTGCGGGATCTTCTCTTCCAGGATCTTGCGCAGCGCCGAATAGCCGCCACGCTTCACGTAGTCGGCCAGGTGCCAGTTGTCGCCGTTCAGGTCTTTCAGGATCAGCGGGTTGATGTGACGGTCGTGCAGGCAGGTCATTTCTTCAGTTCCTCCACGAGGGCGTCCAGTTTGTCGTTGCTCATGTGGGAGCACATGCGGTGGTTGTTGACCAGGATGACCGGCGCGTCGCCGCAGGCGCCCATGCACTCGCCTTCCATCAGCGTGAACTCACCGTCTTCGGTGGTGCCGCGGAAGTCGATGCCGAACTTGGCCTTCAGGTGCTCGGCCGCTTTCACGCCGCCGGACAGTGCGCATGGCAGGTTGGTGCACACGGTGATCTTGTGCTTGCCGACCGGCTTCAGGTTGTACATGTTGTAGAAGGTGGCCACTTCCTGCACGGCGATGGCCGGCATGCGGATGTAGTCGGCCAGTTCCTTCATCACTTCTGGCGAAACCCAGCCCAGTTCCACCTGGGCGTGGGCCAGCGCGGCCATCACGGCCGACTGGCGCTGGTCGGCCGGATACTTGGCCAACTCGCGGTCGATTTTTTTATAGCATTCTTGGGATAACAGCATTTCTAGCCCTTAGCGGTCGATTTCACCGAAAACGATGTCCTGGGTACCGATGATGGTCACGGCGTCGGCGATCATGTGGCCGCGCGACATTTCGTCCAGACCCTGCAGGTGGGCGAAGCCCGGTGCGCGGATCTTCATACGGTATGGCTTGTTGGCGCCATCGGAGATCAGGTAGATACCGAATTCGCCCTTCGGGTGCTCCACCGCGCTGTATGCCTCGCCTTCCGGTACGTGGAAGCCTTCGGTGAACAGCTTGAAGTGGTGGATCAGCGATTCCATATTGGTCTTCATGTCCAGGCGCGACGGCGGCGCCACCTTGCGGTTGCTGGTCATGACAGGACCCGGGTTGGCTTTCAGCCAGGCCACGCATTGCTTGATGATCTTGTTCGACTGGCGCATTTCTTCCACGCGCACCAGGTAGCGGTCGTAGGAGTCGCCGTTGGTGCCCACAGGGATGTCAAAGTCCATCTTGTCGTACACCTCGTACGGCTGCTTCTTGCGCACGTCCCAGGCGATGCCCGAGCCGCGCAGCATGGCGCCGGTGAAGCCCATGGCCATCGCGTCTTCCGGCGATACCACGCCGATGCCGACGGTACGCTGTTTCCAGATACGGTTGTCGGTCAGCAGGGTCTCATATTCGTCGACGTAGGTCGGGAAGCGCTTGGTGAAGTCTTCGATGAAGTCGAGCAGCGAGCCCTGGCGGTTCTCGTTACGCTCGGCCAGCGCCTTGGCGTTGCGGATCAGCGATGCCTTGTACTGCGGCATGGAATCCGGCAGGTCGCGGTACACGCCGCCCGGACGGTAGTAGGCCGCGTGCATACGCGCGCCGGACACCGCTTCATAGCAGTCCATCAGGTCTTCGCGGTCGCGGAAAGCGTACAGGAACGGGCCCATCGCGCCCACGTCCAGCGCGTGCGCGCCCAGCCACAGCAGGTGGTTCAGCAGGCGGGTGATCTCGTCGAACATCACGCGGATGTACTGCGCGCGGATCGGCACTTCCAGGCCGAGCAGCTTCTCGATCGCCATCACGTAGGCGTGCTCGTTGGACATCATGGACACGTAGTCCAGGCGGTCCATGTACGGCACGGATTGCAGGTAGGTCTTCTGTTCGGCCAGCTTCTCGGTGGCGCGGTGCAGCAGGCCGATATGCGGGTCGGCACGCTGGATCACCTCGCCGTCCAGCTCCAGCACCAGGCGCAGCACGCCGTGCGCCGCAGGGTGCTGCGGACCAAAGTTCAGGGTGTAATTCTTAATTTCAGCCATTTCTTACTTCCCGTAGTTTTCTTCGCGGATCACGCGCGGCACGTTTTCGCGCGGCTCGATGGTCACAGGCTGGTACACCACGCGCTTCTGTTCCGCGTCGTAGCGCATTTCCACGTAGCCCGATACCGGGAAGTCCTTGCGGAATGGGTGGCCGATGAAGCCGTAGTCGGTCAGGATGCGGCGCAGGTCGTTGTGGCCTTCGAAGATGATGCCGTACAGGTCGAACGCTTCGCGCTCGAACCAGTTGGCGGCGCGCCAGATCGGGGTCACGGAGGCCACGATCGGCATCTCGTCGTCGGGCGCGAAGACGCGCACGCGCAGGCGCCAGTTCTTCTGGACCGACAGCAGGTGGGTCACGGCGGCGAAGCGCAGGCCATCCCAGGTGCCTTCACCGTAGGTCGAGTAGTCGACGCCGCACAAGTCGATCAGCGTATCAAAACGCAAAGCTGCGTCGTCGCGCAGCTCTTGCATTACCTGGTAGTAGTCCCCAGATTTGACTGTAATCGTCACCTCGCCCAGCGCGACGACGACGGAGGCCCGCTCGCCCAGCTTTTGCTCAAGGGCGGCGACCAGTGTTTGCAGATGTGTGTTCATATGGTCTTAGCGCGCGATCGTATTGGTCTTCTTGATCTTGTTGTGCAGCTGCAGGATGCCGTACAGCAGGGCTTCCGCGGTCGGCGGGCAGCCAGGCACGTACACGTCCACCGGCACGATACGGTCGCAGCCGCGCACCACCGAGTACGAGTAGTGGTAGTAGCCGCCGCCGTTGGCGCAGGAACCCATCGAGATCACCCAGCGCGGATCCGGCATCTGGTCGTAGACCTTGCGCAGCGCAGGCGCCATCTTGTTACACAGGGTGCCGGCCACAATCATCACGTCGGATTGACGTGGCGACGGACGGAACATGAAACCGAAACGCTCCAGGTCGTAACGGGCCGCACCAGCATGCATCATCTCCACTGCACAGCAAGCCAGACCGAACGTCATCGGGTACATGGAACCCGTGCGCGCCCAGTTGATTACCGTGTCAAAGGTAGTGGTGATGAAGCCTTCGTTAAATACGCCTTCAATAGACATGGCTTATTCCCAATCAAGGGCACCTTTCTTCCAGATATACCAAAAACCGACCACGAATTCGGCGATGAACACCATCATCGTCACGTAACCCTGCCAGCCCAGTTCACGCATGGAGACACCCCATGGGAAGAAGAATGCAGTTTCAAGGTCGAACAGAATGAACAAAATTGCGACGAGGTAGTAACGCACGTCGAATTTCATACGCGCGTCTTCGAAAGCTTCGAAGCCGCACTCGTAAGGGGAGAGTTTAGCCGCATCGGGCTTGTTCGGGCCAAGGATATGGCCCAGCACTTGCGGGACTACGCCGACGCCAAGGCCGACGAGCAGGAAAAGAAGGACGGGGAAGTAATTTTCGAGGTTCACGATTGGTAAGCTTTAGTTGATTTACGCTCGACCCCAATCATTTAAAGCTGAGACCAGGATCAAACGACACATCCTCGTAAAAAAACCAGCTAAGCCATGAATTTCACATTCATACGACCTGCTGGCTCTTTGATTTTTTGCTTGGTGCCGACGACGAGACTCGAACTCGTACAGCTTGCGCCACTACCCCCTCAAGATAGCGTGTCTACCAATTTCACCACGTCGGCATTAAGGCCGCTATTCTACACTGTCATCGCGCCTTTGTTAATGCACATTGCGCATAATCAAGAAGAAAAGCGGCAAAAATTTTAAAATTGCCAGTTTTACTTCGCAGGCGACGCGGCAGGAGCCGCTGCCGCCGGGGCTGCCGGGGCCGACGCGGCCGGAGTGGCGGCAGCAGGAGCGGCCGGCGCCTCCACCGCAGCCGGGGCCGGGGTTGCAGGGGCCGGAGCCGGAGCAGCCGACGGGATTGCCGCCGCGCCTTCCACCACCGTCGGGGCCGGAGCCTTGGCATTATCCATCACGCCGGCGCCAGCCGATACATTGCCCTTGCTGGCCAGGACCGACAGGCCCAGGGTCGCGCCGAAGAAGATGGCGGCGGCCAGCGCGGTCGACTTGGACAGGAAGTTGGAGGAGCCCGAGGCGCCGAACAGGCTGCCGGACGCGCCGGAACCAAAGGCCGCGCCCATATCGGCACCCTTACCATGCTGCAGCAATACCAGGCCGATGATCGCCACCGCGGAAATGACCTGTACTACGATAATCAGATTGAACAAAGTGTTCATGCTATTCCATTCTCAATTAAAGAAATTACAACTCAGGCGGCATTGATGATGGCGAGGAAGTCCGCCGCCTTCAGTGCCGCACCGCCAATCAGGCCGCCGTCAATGTCCGGCTGCGCCAGCAGTTCTTTGGCGTTTTCCGGCTTCATGCTGCCACCATACAGGATTTGCATGCCGGCGGCTGCCGCCGCATCCTTCTGTGCCACCCGCGCGCGCAGCAGTGCATGCACTTCCTGCGCCATGTCGGGGGTGGCGGTCTTGCCAGTACCGATCGCCCATACCGGCTCGTAGGCCAGTACGATGCGGGCCAGCTGTTCGCTGCCCAGCACTTCCAGCACAGCGTCCAGTTGCGCGCCGACCACGTCGGCGGTCTTGCCCGCCTCGCGCTCGGCCAGCGTTTCACCCACGCAGACCACCGGCACCAGGCCGGCGTTCACGGCGGCCAGCGCCTTTTGCGCGACCAGCGCACTGCTTTCCTGATGGTAGGAGCGGCGTTCGGAGTGACCGACGATGGCGAATTTGCTGCCGAAGTCCAGCAGCATGGCGGCCGAGACTTCACCGGTGTAAGCACCTGCGGCGTGGGCCGACACATCCTGCGCACCCCAGGCGATGGCGCTGCCTGCGAGTTCAGACTGGCATTGTGCCAGATACGGGGCCGGGACGCAGACCGCGGTATCGGCCTTTGCATCGCCCAGGCCTGCCTTGATACCGGCCAACAGGGTAGTGTTGGCGGCACGGCTGCCGTTCATTTTCCAGTTACCGATTACGAGTTTGCGTCGCATAGTAGCTTAATTTTTAATAACCCGTAATTGTAGCGTGCGCCGCAAACCCGGGTCAAACGCTAGACTCCGGGCCCATGAAAAATAAACTTTTTGATATCTTTTCAGGCTTCGCCCTGACCCTGCCGCTGGCCATGCTGGCGGGCGTGGTGGCGCTCGGTGTGGACGGCGATTCCGGCGCCCTGTTCCTGGCCGCCACCGGCAGCACCCTGCTCCTGGCCTGGCCCGCCCTGTCCCAGTTCTGCCACCAGGGGCGCCAGCGTGGCCGCCGCCACACCTTCCGCCTGCGCCTGATCGCCGGCCTGCTCCTGCTGCCGCCCGTGGCCAGCGCGGTCATGTTCGGCATGGTCAGGCTGCCCTCCGGCTACGCCGGCGGCGTTTGCTTCCTCATCATGTGCGTGGCGGGCGGCACCACCGTGTTCCTGGGCTGGCTCGGCGCCGCCATCGTCTACGCCTTCGGCGGCCGCGAGGCGCAGCTATGAAGGCGCTGCTGGTCGCTTCGCTGCGCTTTCTCATGGGGTGCCTTGTCGGATTCCTGCAAGCCCTGCTCCTGGCCATCATTCTGGCCTGGATGCTCAAAAGTGAACTTGCTTTCCCCACGGTGCTGCTGCTGGCCTGGCCGCTCCTGACCTGGCGCAGCCTGCGCAAGGCGCGCGGCGGCAAGGAGCGGGCGCCGCTGGTGCGCCGATCAGTGCTGCCCCTGCTGGCGTTGCCGGTGGCGCTGACCTTCCCCGTGGTGGCTTTGATAAAGAATGCCACGGGCTACGCCGGCGTCGGGGTTGGCATTTTAGGCGTGGCCGTCCTGCTGTTTGCCTACGCCTTCTGCTGGGGCTCGGCCCTGGTGGCCGCGCTGGCGCACCTGGCCAGTCGCCGGAAGGGACCTTAAATCACCTGCAGCATGATCTTGCCGACGTGGGTGCTGCCCTCCATCAGGGCGTGCGCCTTGGCCGCCTGCTCCAGCGGGAAGCTTTCGTAGATCACCGGCTTGATATCGCCGGCCTCGATCAGCGGCCACACCTTTTCCCGCAGCTGGCGCGCGATGGCAGCCTTGAAGGCCACGGAGCGCGGCCGCAGCGTGGAGCCGGTGATGGTCAGGCGGCGCCGCAGCACCTGCCCCATGTCCAGCGTGCCCTTGGCGCCGCCCAGCAGGGCAATGATGGCGATGCGGCCATCATCGGCCAGGCAGCTGATTTCGCGCGGCAGGTAATCGCCGCCCACCATGTCCAGGATCACATCGACCCCGGTGTCGCCGGTCAGCTCACGCACTACTGCCGCAAAGTCCTCGGTGCGGTAGTTGATGCCGCGCGCCGCGCCCAGCTTCTCGCAGGCGCGCGCCTTCTCGTCGCTGCCGGCGGTGGCGAAGACGCGGTGGCCAAGCGCCGTGGCCAGCTGGATCGCCGTCACGCCGATGCCGGAAGTGCCGCCCTGCACCAGCAAAGTCTCGCCCCGGCCCAGCTGCGCGCGGTCGAACACATTGCTCCACACGGTAAAGAAAGTCTCGGGCAGCGACGCCGCCTGCAGCGGCGACAGGCCGCGCGGCACCGGCAGGCACTGCTCGACCGGCGCCGTCACGTATTCGGCATAACCGCCGCCCTGCACCAGCGCGCACACCATATCGCCCACCTTGAAGCCGCTGGCGGCCAGGTCGCCGTCGACGATCTCGCCCGCCACTTCCAGGCCCGGGATATCGGTGGCGCCGGGCGGCGGCGCATAGCTGCCCATGCGCTGGAACACGTCCGGCCGGTTGACGCCGGCCGCATGCACGCGGATGCGCAGCTCGCCCTGCCCTGCCACCGGCAGCGGGCGCTGGCACAGGCGCAGCACGTCGGCCGCGCCGGGTTTCGGGATCTCGATTGCACGCATCATGGGCTCACCTCTTTGGGAAAGAGGCGATTGTAGCGCTTACACGCCGAAGCGGGCGCCCATGCCAAGCAGGGTCGCCACGCCCAGCGCGGCAAACATGGCGGCGGCGATGCCGTGCACCAGCTTGAGCGGAATTTTGGCCGCCAGCTTGTCGCCCGCGAACACGGCCGGCACGTCGGCCAGCAGCATGCCCAGCGTGGTGCCGGCCACCACCATCAGCGGATCGGGGTAATGCGCGGCCATGGCCACGGTGGCGACCTGGGTCTTGTCGCCCATCTCGGCCAGGAAGAAAGTCACCAGGGTTGCGCCGAACACGCCGAAGCGGGTGGCGATATGGGTTTCGTCGTCTTCGATCTTGTCCGGCACCAGGGTCCAGGCGGCCATGCCGAGGAAGGACAGGCCAAGCACCCAGCGCAGCACTTCCGGCGTGAGCATGGCGGTGATCCAGGCGCCCAGCGCGCCGGCCAGGCCATGGTTGAAAATGGTGGCGACCAGGATGCCGGCGATGATGGGCAGCGGCTTTTTGAAGCGGGCGGCCAGCAGGAAGGCCAGCAGCTGGGTCTTGTCGCCGATTTCGGCCAGGGCGACGACGCCGGTTGATACGAACAGGGATTCCATGATGTGTTTCCAGGCCGGGCACGGACGAATGACCACAACGCGCCCCCGGCCTAAATCGGCGGCGCTGTGGTCAAAGGTCTTGCCAAGTGCGGGACCGCGTATGCCATGGCCTGTGGGCCAAGTGTGTTGACATAGGCCTCCTCCGGGGTGGAGGAGAGGCTACTCCCCGATGACGGGGCGGATTATAGCAGGATAAACCGGGCTTACCCGCCGCCCGTCCGCGACGCCCGCGGCAGCGGCGTGCCCCGCTTCCAGGCCGCCGACAGCGCCTGCCCCTCTTCGATCTGCTCCTGCGTCATGCCGCGCGCTACCGCCGCGCGCTGCTCGGCCGCGTTGGCCGAGCCGCCCGCCGCCGCCAGGTTCCACAGCATATAGGCGATCACATTATCCTGCGGCATGCCGCCGATGTGGTACCGGTACATCAGCCCCAGCACCTGCTGCGCATCCGCATGCCCCTGCTCCGCCGCCTTGCGGAACCAGGTCACCGCCTCCTTGTGGTCCTGGATCACGGCGTTGCCGGTGTAGTACATGGCGCCGACCACATACTGCGCATCCGCCTTGCCCTTGGTCGCGGCCTTGCGGTGCCAGGCCAGCGCCTGCTTGTAGTCCTGCGGCACGCCGCGGCCCATGTAATACATCAAGCCGAGCAAATGCTCGGCATCCGTATTCCCGGCCTTGGCCAGCGGCAGGATCTCCTTGTAGGCCAGCGCATAGTTCTTGTTGTTATACGCCGTGGCCCCTTCCGCGAAACCGGCGTAGGCGCTGGCCTGTAGTCCCAGCGCGATGCCGATCGCGAACAATATGCCTCGTAGTTTTGTCATGGTGCTTTGGATTGTTCTGTTTTATGCACTACAAAGTATTCTTTACTTCCAGCTCACCTTACCCAGCCCGTCCACGCTGACGTTGCGGTTGGCCGGCTTGCCGTACACGGTGACGGAACCGAGTCCGCTCAGGTTCAGGTTGGCGTTCACGGATGCGTTGATGGTGGCGTTACCCAGGCCGCTCAGCTCCAGGTTCACGTCCTCCGCCTTGAACTGCTGCGCGTTCAGGCCGCCCAGGCCGCCCAGCGTCGCGCGCAGGTTCTTGCTGCGGCCGCCGATCGTGATGTAGCCCGCGCCCTGCAGGTCCAGGTCGACGTTCTCGTTCTCGGTCACCCACACATGCATGCTGCCCACACCGCCCAGGTTGGCCTTCAGCTTCTTGTAATCGCACACCACCTTCATGCTGCCGGCGCCATCCAGGGTCAGGTCGATGTTGTCGCCGCTGAAGCCGCTCACCTCCGACGTGCCCACGCCTTCCGACACCAGCTCGCGCAGCTGCGGCAGCACCAGCTCCACCTTCACCGCCGAGCGGTTCAGTTTTACGCCGCGGCTATCGGTATCGAGGTAGAGCGTGTCGCCGGTCTGCACCGCCGTCACCTTGTTGACGTAGCGCTTGTCGGTGGTGATGTTCAGGGCCGGCGTGTCGCCGCGGCGCAGCTTGAGGTCGATCACGCCGTCAAGCTTGACGCGCACCACACGCGCATCGATGGCCCGCGATTCCGTGGTCGTCTCGTCGGCGCGGGCCAGGCCCAGGCACAGACAGAACGCGGTCAGCAGCAAGCCAATCTGGAATGGTTTCTTCATCATGTATCCTTGGTCAGTCATCGGCGCATTATCACAGGTTGGCAGCTACCAGGACAAAGGGCAGCTCGGGGATCGCGCTGGTGGCTTCGGCGGCGGCATCGGCCGGCGACAATGGCTGGGCCGGACGGATCGCCTTGGCAGTTGCCATATTAATACCACCGATGACCAAAAGGGTGGCGACGAAGATGGCTTCCATGTGTTTAGCGATTTTCATTTTGCTCTCCCCGAGACGGATGTTTTTCGATGCTTCCATCTTATCGGCGGTCCCCGCCAGCGTCCCGCCCTATGCGACGAAATGCAAAAAACAGGGAACAGGCGGATAATTCGCCAGCCTTTTTGTCATTCCAGAGGGAAATATAATGAATAAGAACCTGTCACTGCTGGCCACCCTGGCCGCCGCCGCCCTGCTGGCGCCCGCCGCCCACGCGGCGCCGGCCAGCGCCAGCGCGGCCCACAAGCTGTACCTGGCCAACTGCGCCCAATGCCACGGCAAGGAGATGGAAGGTGCCGCCGGCCCCAGCCTGGCCGACGCCACCTGGCTGCACGGCCAGCCGACCAGGGCCAACCTGGTGCGCCTGATCAGCAAGGGCGTGCCGGAGAAAGGCATGCCGGGCTGGGACAAGCAGCTCAACGCCACCCAGATCGGCCAGCTGGCCGAATACCTGATGCCGACCAATGTCGCCGCCCGCAAGGCCGCCGGCGCCGCTCCAGCCAGCGCAGCCGCACCCGCCGCCGCCAGCGCACCGGCCGCCGCCAGCCTGGCCAACCTGAAGCTGCCCAAGGGCTTCCAGATCGCCGTCTACGCCGACAAGGTCGAGAGCGCGCGCGAACTGGCCGTCAGCGACAGCGGCCTGGTGTTCGTCGGCTCGCGCAAGGCCGGCAAGGTGTACGCCCTGGTCGATGCCGACAAGGACGGCGTGGCCGAGAAAGTGGTCACCGTGGCCGAGGGCCTGAACAAGCCGATCGGCGTCGCGCTGCTGAACGGCGCGCTGTATGTGGGCGAGATTTCGCGCATCATCAAGTTCGACGACATCGAAAAGACTTACGCCAGCAAGCCGGCCTATAAAGTCATCAAGAGCGACCTGCCGACCGACACCTGGCATGGCGAGAAGTACATCAAGGCCGGCCCGGACGGCAAGCTGTACGTGCCGATCGGCGCCCCGTGCAATGTCTGCGACAAGGAAGACGACGCCTACGCAAAGATCTGGCGCATGAACCCGGACGGCAGCAACTGGGAACTGTTCGCGCGCGGCGTGCGCAACACCGTCGGCTTCACATGGCATCCGCAAACGCGGGAGATGTGGTTCACCGATAACGGCCGCGATGAGCTGGGCGACAACCTGCCCTCGGACGAGCTGAATATCGCGCCGCGCCCCGGCATGCATTTCGGCTTCCCTTACTGCCATGCCGGCGCCCTGCCCGACCCGCAGTTCGGCAAGGGCAAGAACTGCGACGCCTACACCGCGCCGGTGGCCGCACTGGGCCCGCACGTGGCGTCGCTCGGCCTGGCCTTCTACACCGGCACCCAGTTCCCCGAGCAGTACCGCAACCAGTTGCTGGTGGCGGAGCACGGCTCCTGGAACCGCACCAACAAGATCGGCTACCAGGTGCGCCTGCTGACCCTGCACGGCAACAAGGTGCTGAGCGACACGGCCTTCATCGACGGCTTCCTGCAGAACGAAGAAGTCAGCGGCCGGCCGGTCGATGTCGCCGTCATGCCCGATGGTTCGATACTGGTTTCCGACGACCACGCGCACAAGGTGTATCGCGTTACCTACCGCCCCTGATCGGGCATATGCAAACCGTATCGGCGCGGCGCCTTCAATCAAAATATTGAAATGCCACCCGCTCGGACCGAGACTATATTGGAAGTGCCAGACAACAATTTTAAGCTGGCATGCTTGGTCCAGAACGGGAGGCAGGTATGAAGCATTCCTTAGCTGCCGCCGTGCTGCTACTGCTCGCTGCAACCGCAGCGGCGCAAAGCAGCACCGGCGCAGACCAATCGGTGGTGGTGCCCGCGCAGAAAGCCAATACCCAGCATCGGCTCATCTCTCCGCAAGACTTCTACCAATACCAGGGCGCCTACGCCCTGTCCAATGGCCAGACCCTCACGCTCACGCGTGGTGCTGTGCGCCTGTATGCGCAGCTTGGCCAGCAACCCCGGCAGGAAATCTACTGGTACGGCGACGGCCGCTTCACAGCCGCCGACGGCAGCCTGGCCATGAACATTGTCTGGCTTGATGAAGACACCGTGACCGGTGAACTGAGCTTCACGCCGCGCATGGCTGGCGCATCGCGCATTCAAACCAACATCGCGTTCGCTGCACGCTAAACGCGGGGGCAATTTGGCGCTGGATTCTTGCGGCGCCGCGGAGTATATTGAAACGAGCCAGGTCATTTTGAGAACCTGGCCACACCCAAGCAAAAAATGGAGGCAATCATGAAGCGGCTAGTGGCAGCCTGCAGCTTGTTTGCGCTCGCCTTCACGGCGTTTGCACAAAGCAGCGGCGATCAGAAAGTTGTGGTTCCCGCCTTGAAAGAGGCCCAGATCCAGCGTAGTTATATGTCCCCCAGCGACTTCGCTCGCTACAAGGGCTCATACGAGCTTTCCAACGGCAAGACCCTCTACCTCACACGCAAGGCAACCCGCATGTATGCCCAGGTTGACGAGCAGACCCCGCATGAAATCATCGGCTCCACCAACGGCAAATTCCAGGCCCTGAATGGCAATATGGCGATGCACCTGGTGATCGCCTCTGACGATACGGTCAGCGGCGAACTGCACTACATCGACGAGGCGCAAAAAGTAGCCGGCCTGCCGCTGGTAACGCACGTCAGGTTCGCAGCCCGCTGAACTACGGCGGGAAAAGCTCCAAGGCATACGCATCGAGGATAACGCGCTAGCCGCGGGCACGTCCGGGCCGCCAGCTCGCAGCTTTGCTGGCGGTCTCTTTTTGTTACTGGCGCAGTGCCGTCTCATCCACCCCGGGCTGGCGCACCAGCAGGCTGCGCACTGCCCCTTCCGCATCGCGCTGGAACTCCAGGCGCGCCAGCGAACCTTCCATGTAGAAGCTGTCCGGCCCATACGCCATGATGGGCGCGGCGTCGCGGCCATCGCGCTGCAGGGTAAGCCGGTCGCCTTCGCGCCGCACGACGCGCCGCGTCTGTCCGGCACCGACATAGGTGCCGACGAAGGCGTCCAGCGCTTGCGGCGCCAGCGCAAGCGGCTTGTAGTCCGGGAAGGGCTGGCCGATGGCGATGGCGGCAGTCTTGTAGGCGATGACCGGAGTGTTGACCGCGCCGCCATTGCCGTTGGTGAGCACGGCCACGAACACTTTATCGTCCGGCAGGCGTAGCGCCTGCGCCGTGAAGCCCGGGATCGAACCGCCATGGTGGACCATGCGGTGGCCCGCCAGCGTGCCGATGTTCCAGCCGTAGCCGTAATGGCACGGCGCGCCCTGCGGCAGGCTGCAGGCAGTGAAGGCCTGGCGCCAGGTGGCGGCCTGGAGCAGCTTGCCGCCGCTGACGGCGGCGTCCCAGCGCGCCATATCGTCCACCGTCGTCACCAGGCCGCCGGCGGCATAGGCGATCTTCACATCGATGTCTGCCACCGGGACGATCTCCTTGCCTGCCAGCCGGTAGCCCTTGATGCGGCGTTTGGCGCTGCGCTCATTGCCCTCATGCGCCGTGTCGCGCATGCCCAGCGGCTCGAAAATGTTCTTCGCCACATAGTCGTGGTACGGCATGCCCGACACCTTCTCGATCACCATGCCAAGCAGGAAGTAGCCGGAGTTGCTGTACTTGTGCTGCTCGCCCGGCGCGAATTCCAGCGCTTCATCCCTGAACATGCCGTACACCTGCTGGATGGCCACGTTCTCCTTGGGCAGGTTGCGCATGGCCTTCAGCTCGGTGTAGTTGGGAATGCCGGAAGTATGGTGCAGCAGGTGTTCGAGCGTGACCACCCTGCCTTTGTCCGGGAAGTCCGGCAGGTGCTTGCGGACATCGTCCTGCAGCGACAGTTTGCCCTGCTCCGCCAGCTGCAGGATGCCCACCGCCGTGAACTGCTTGGAGATGGAGCCCATGCGTAGCTGCATATCGGGCTGCATCGCCGTCTTCGCCGGCAGGTCCGCCAGGCCGTAGGCTTTGCGGAACACCGGCTTGCCGTCGCGCGTCACAATCACCGTGGCGCCCGGCCAGTCCGGCTTGAACATGGGCGCCAGGGCGGCATCGATGCGCTGCTCGAGCGGCGTTTCCGCCGCCGCAAATGGCGCCTGCAGGAGAAAGAGTGTTGCGGCACACAGTGCTGGTATCTTCGTCACGGCCTGGCCTCCTCAAAAAGCCGCATGCTAGCGCCGCCCCGGCGCCGTCTCCAGCGCGCGCCGACGAATGGTTGATCGGAGGGGGCGAATGGCGCCTGGCGCCGATCAATTGAAGACGCGCTCCGCGCTTTCGTCGCCGTAGATGCCGTGCAGCGTGAAGCCGGTGACGGCACCATCCGGCCCGCGCGCAAAGTCGATGGTGGCCAGCGCGCCCTCCAGGAAGAACTTATCGGCCGCATAGGGCCGCAGCCCCACTGCCGCACGCCCCTTGCGTTCAAAACGCAGGCCGCCGCCATCGAAGCTGATGGTGCGCATGCCGTTGTCCGCCATGCGGTAGCTGCCCGCAAAAGAGGCCAGCGCCAGCTTGGCCATGGGGATCGCCCTGTACGACGGAAAGGGATCGCCGGCCGCCATGGCCGCCGCGGTAAACGCCACCCGTTCGGTGTTCAGGATGGTGCGGTTGCCGTTGCCCAGCACGGCTACGAACACCTTGTCGTCCGGCAGGCGGATAGCCTGGCTGTTAAAGCCTGCAATGTCGCCGCCGTGCGCCACCAGCCTGTGGCCGCGCATGGTGCCGGTGCTCCAGCCGTAGCCGTAAGTGCATTTGCCGCCGCCCGGCAAGGCGCATGGGGTAAAGGCTTGCTGCCAGCTGGCAGCCGTGAGCAGCTTGCCGGCGCTGATCGCCGCGTCCCAGCGCGCCAGGTCGTCCACCGTGGAGACCAGCGCGCCCGCTGCGTACGGCAAGGTCATGCTGATGTGCGGCGCCGGCCGATAGCCGCCCAGGAAGCCTTCGCGATAGCCGGTCACGCGCCGCCTGGCGCTGCGCTCGTGGCCTTCATATGCGGTATCCCGCATACCCAGCGGTTCGAAGATTTGCTGCGCCAGGAATTGCGCATACGGCATGCCCGACACCTTCTCGATGATCGCCCCCAGCAGGAAATAGCCGGAGTTGCTGTACGCCCAGCGCTCGCCCGGCGCAAAATCCAGCGCCTCGTCCTTGAAGGAGTCGATCACCTGCTGCACGCTGCGGTCGCGCTCCCCGAACAAGGCGTAGCCCAGCATGCCGGTGTAGCTGGGAATGCCAGCCGTGTGCTGCAGCAGCTGGGCGATGGTGATGCGCTGGCCCTGCGCCGGATAGTCCGGCAGCAAACGCGTCACCTCGTCCTGCAGCGACAGCTTGTCCTGCTCCGCCAGCATCAGGATCGCGACGGCAGTAAACTGCTTGGTGATGGAGCCGATCCTCAACTGCATCTCCGGCTGCAGCGGCGTGTTGCGGTCAACATCGGCCAGGCCGTACGCCTTGCGGAACACCGGCTCGCCGTCTTTCACCACGATCACGGTGGCGCCCGGCGCGCCGGACTTGAACATGGGTGCCAGCGCCGCATCCAGGCGCTGCGCCAGCGGCGCCTCGGCGCGCACCGGCGCGGCCAGGGCCGCCGCCAGCGCCAGCACCGCAATACTCAGCTGGCGCACGTCACGCCCCTTTTCCACCGGGCGACTTGTGCGCCCAGGCTTCCCGCACCAGCTGCTTGACGGTGGCCGCGTCGGCTGCGGCCAGCTGCAGGCGCACGCCCACCACCCTGCCGCCCCATAGCAGTTTCTCAGCAAAGCCGGAATGCAGCGCCAGCACTTCTTCGCGCCGCGCTTCGGGGATGAATACGTTGATGGACTGCTGGTCCGGCGGCACGGTGGCAAAGATCTTGCCGTTGACGCGGAAGGAGCCATAGTGGTGGTGCGGCGCCTCGCTGGCGCCTGGCAGCGCCAGGGCAAAGGCCCGCACCGTGGCAAACTTCACTTGGCGGCCGGCTTGCTGATCTTGCCGTGCACCTGGTTCACCATCATCAGCCCGGCCGAGCCGAAATGGGTGTGGTACTCGGCCACCATTTCGCCTTTGATGATGACGGGATCGGTCGCCACCAGCGCTTTGGCCTCGTCGATGCTCTCCACCGCGAAGATGAAGATGCCGCGCGCGCCATCCACGCCATCGAGCGGGCCGGCGTAGGCCAGCTTGCGCTCGTTGGCCAGGCGCTGGATATTGGCCATATGGCCGGCAAACATTTCGCTACGTTCCGGCCCGGCCGGCACCTTGTTCGGTCCGCTGCGCAGCACCACGAAGACATAGCGGCGCATGCCGTTGTCGTTGCCGCCCAGCGATTTGGCCAGTTCCGCGTCATAGGCTGGCGTGGCCGTAGCCTGCGCCTGCGCGTTTCCACCCAGCAGCAGCGCCGCCAGCAAAGCTGCGCATCCGATTCCCTTCATTCTCCCCTCCAGGCGCTTATTTGAATTGCCTAGAGTGTAACGTTAGCGCAACGCTTCCGCCACCTGGTCGGCAAATGCCATGCCGTGCAGGTGGGAGGCCAGCTGGATGGTGAGCATGGCGCACATTTCGGGACTACCCTGGCGCACCATGCAGCGCTCCACATGCCGGGCGGCAAATGCCTCGGCCTGGGCCTGGTTGGGGTCGTAGGCAAAGGTGTGGGCCGAAGCCAGGGCGGTAAGCAGCACGGCCCCGCCATAGCGGGCAAAAGACATGGCATCTCCTGAAAGCTTGCTTGAATACCGATGCTACGCCGTCAATATTTCGCCTTAATGACGCAAAATGTTTCCAACATGCAAACAGCTTGTTGCCATCATTAAACGGAACTTACTAGAAACTTCCCGTAGCCCATCGGTTTACTGTACGATGCTCCACTTAGTGATGATTCACTTGCGAAAAATCAAAGCAATAGGGAAAAAGGATGGAATTTCGGTTGGGCGCTAGCGCCATTGCCAGCTCGCAAAGCGTGCGTCCCCGTTCCAGTAAAGCGTCCCTATTGGCGAAAGTCGCCTGCGCGGTCGCCCTGACCCTTGCCGCCGGTGCGGAAATCAAACGCTGGTACCACTCGGCCTCGCACCAGGCGCCCGCCGCCATGCTGATCGAACCGGCCCAGCGCGGCAAAATCAATTTCGTGCCGCGCAGCGCCACCCTGCTTCCCAAGCCGCCCAACGCGCCTTCGGCCCATGCCAGCGCGATCACGCCTTTGAGCGGCGGCCGCATGGCCGCCTTCTGGTGGGCCGGCAGCCGCGAAAGCGGCCCCGATGTCAAAGTCTACGCCGCCCACTGGGTCGATGGCAAATGGTCGCAGCCATGGGAAGTGGCCAGCCGCGACAGCCTGGGTACGGCCCTGGGCTATGGCGTGCGCCGCATCGGCAACCCGGTGGCCTGGGCCTCGGCCGACGGCCGCATTGACCTGTTCGTAGTGGCCACGGGCCTGGGCGGCTGGGCCGCCTCGCGCATCGTGCAACTGGTCTCGCACGACCAGGGCAAGAGTTTCAATGTCAAGCGCCTGCTGCCGATGTCGCCGCTGTTTAATACCAGCACCCTGGTGCGCACCACCCCGGTCGGCCTGGCCGACGGCGGCTGGCTGCTGCCGGCCTATTTTGAGATGGGCATCAAATACCCGCTGATGCTGGCCTTCGACCCGGCCGGCGACCCGCGCTGGATTTCCCGCATCGGCCAGCGCACGGCCGTGCTGCAGCCGACCATCGTGCCGTTCTCCCGCTCTGAAGTGCACGCCTGGATGCGCGACTCCAGCAGCGAACAGAAAGTCCAGCATGCGCGCAGCAGCGATGGCGGCGTGAACTGGGACGACCTGCCGCCGCTCGACCTGCCGAACCAGAGTACCTCGCTCAGCGCCGTACGCCTTAGCAACGGCAGCATCGCCCTGCTGCACAACCACGTGGTGCCGGGCGGTTCCGACCGCAATATCCTGCGCCTGTCGGTCACCGACAATGGCCGCAACTGGGCGCGCGTGATCGACATCGCGCAAGGCAGCGCCGGCGAAGAGTTCTCCTACCCCGACCTGCACCAGGTGGGCAACGAACTGCACATCACCTACACCTCGCGCCGCGAAGCCATCGCCCACCACGTGATCGACCTCGAATTCGGAGGAAGCCCTTAATGACCCTGCCTGACCTGGTACTGCAAGGTACCTACGGCAGGCTGGCATGGGCAGTGGTATTCGCCGCTGCATGTGCCGGCCTGTTGCCCGTAGCACTGCAACGTTCGCGCCGCGCCATCGCCCTGCTGCTCGCCACCCTCATGGTGCTGATGCTGCTGCCGGGCCAATATTCGCCGGCCTACTGGATCGCCCTGGCCCTGCAGTGGCCAAGCGCCCTGCTGGTGGGCCTGTGCCTGGTACGCCTGGCCCGCCCATGGCGCGCCGCCGGCGCGGCAGAAGGCATTCCCCTGCCCGCCGCTGCCGTCCTGGCCCTGCTCGGCATCCTGCTCTACCTGGATGCGCTGGGCCTGGTCCGCCTGGGATTGTATTACTGGGGCTTCGGCCCGCGCGCCGCGCCACTGGTGGCGCTGGCCCTGATGGCGCTGTGCGCGGCCGGCATCGCGCGCGGCCTGAAACAGGCCCACCTGTTCGCCATGCTGGGCGCGCTGGCCCTGTTCGCCGTGCTGCGCCTGCCAACCGGTAACCTGTGGGACGCCCTGCTCGACCCGCTGCTGTGGATCTGGGCGGTGCTGTCGCTGGCAATGAAAACGATCAAAATCAAACAAGGAGTAGTTCAGTGGTAAATCGCAAATGGTATTCGCATCCAGTCCTGCTGGCTGGCATCGCGATCAACGTATTTGTGCTGTTGTTGGCGGTAGGTGCGAAAAGCTCGAGCGCACAACTGGCGCGCCTGGTGACCGAAGACGGCCTGGTCGAATGGATGCAGTTCCTTACCTTCGCCATGACGGCCGGCCTGCTGGTCTTTGCCGGCGTTGAGCGCTGGAAGCGCGGCAAGCTCGATCTGGCCACCCTCGGCCTGCTGGGCCTGGGCCTGCTGGTGGCCGCCGCCGCCATGGAAGAAATCAGCTGGTTCCAGCGTGTGCTGAACGTGCAGTCGTCCGAATTCTTCGTACAGAACAACCGCCAGGGCGAAACCAACCTGCACAACCTGGCCATCGGCAGCAGCGGCAGCATCCACAAGACCATCATGCTGAAGATGATCCTGCTGGTCGGCCTGACCCACAACGTGGTGCTGCCGCTGCTGGCGCGCAGCCGCCCTGCCGTGCGCGCCTTCGTCGAAAAATTCGGCGGTTACCTGCCGCCGCTGCCGGTAGCCCTGGTCTACCTGGTGCTGGTGGCCCTGTCGCACGTGCTGATCGACCATCCGCGCAAAGGCGAACTGGGTGAGCTGTTCGGCGCCGTGCACTACATGAGCACCGCTTTTGCCGCCTACTTCCTGGGCTTCGGCTACGGCCAGCAGCCGGTGTGCCAGACCCCGTCCGAAAACCGCCTGCTGGACAAGCTGTTCACCTGCCTGATGGCCTTCCTGCTGCTGACCGCCTGGCTGCTGGCTGCCGGCACCGGTGTTGAAAAGTACCTCGCATCGTGAACCGCGTCGCCGCCCGCCTTGCACGCCTGACCCAATGGGCAGGCCCTTATGCGACCCTGCTCCAGATGCTGGTGGCAGGCTTGCTGCTGCTGTCCGTTTCGCGCCTTGGCCTGGTGGCTTGGCAATGGGAACGCGTCAGCGCCACCGGCATCGTCGGTGAAATCCTGGTGCAAGGCGTGCGCGCCGACCTGATCCTGCTCGGCTACCTGCTGGCGTTGCCGCTGCTGCTGGCGCCAGTGCTGGCGCAGCGCTACTCCGAGCGCGCCTGGAAGACGTTTACCGTGGCCTGGGCCAGTTTCGGCCTGCTGTTCATCGTCTTCATGGAACTGTCCACGCCGCAGTTCATCATGCAGTACGACTTCCGCCCGAACCGCCTGTTCGTCGAATACCTGTCCTACCCGAAAGAAGTCGCCGCCACGCTGTGGAACGGCTTCCGCCTGGCCGTGATTGTCGGCATCAGCGGCACCATCCTGCTGTCCGTGCTGCTGTTCCGCATGCTGAAGTCGGCCGCCGCCGGCACCGGCATGTGGTCGCCCAAGCTGGTGCTGCTGACCTGGCCGCTGCTGGTGCTGCTGCTGGCCTTCCAGATCCGCTCCACCACCGACCACCGCCCGGCCAACCCGGCCACCTTCGCCCTGACCGGCGACGCCATGGTCAACTCCATCATCATCAACTCGCCCTGGTCGGTGATCGACGCGATTGCCTCGATGCGCAAGGAGGCCAACTCCTCCGAGATCTACGGCAAATTCCCGCGCGAGAAAGTCTTCCCGACCGTGACGGCCGCCCCATGGCTGCGCGACTACCAGTTCAACAACCCTGAGCTGCCCACCCTGCACGCGCAGCAGGCCGCCATCGCGCGCGACAAGCCGCTCAACCTGGTGATCGTGCTGGAAGAAAGCCTGGGCGCCACCTTCGTGCAATCGCTGGGCGGCCTGCCGGTCACGCCGGAGCTGGAAAAGCTGAAGAACGAAGGCTGGTGGTTCGAACAGCTGTACGCCACCGGCACCCGCTCCGTGCGCGGTATTGAAGCCGTGGTGGCCGGCAATGCGCCGACCCCGGCGCGCAGCGTGGTCAAGCTCTCGCTGGCACAGCAGAATTTCTACACCCTGGCCATGGGCCTGGGCAAACAGGGCTACCACACCGAATTCGTGTACGGCGGCGAAGCGCACTTCGACAATATGCGCAGCTTCTTCACCGGCAACGGCTTCCAGAACGTGGTCGACCGCGGCGACATGCAGCCCAAGTTCGTGGGCAGCTGGGGCGCCTCCGACGAAGACCTGTTCGACAAGTCGCTGGAGCGCCTGAAGCACCTGCACGCGCAGAAGAAGCCCTTCTTCAGCCTGATTTTCAGCTCCTCCAACCACGAGCCGTTCGAGTTCCCCGACGGGAAAATCGAACTGCACGACCCGGTCAAGCAAACCGTCAACAACGCCGTCAAATACGCCGACTACGCGCTGGGCAAATTCATCGCCGAAGCCAAGAAGCAGGACTACTGGAAGGACACCGTGTTCCTGATCGTGGCCGACCACGACAACCGCGTCTACGGCAACAGCCTGGTGCCGGTGAAGAAGTTCCACATCCCGGGCCTGATCCTCGGCGCCGACGTGCAGCCAAAGCGCATCACCACCCTGGCCAGCCAGATCGACCTGGGCCCTACCCTGCTGTCGATGATCGGCATTTCCAGCAGTCACCCGATGATTGGCCGCGACTTCGTGAAGGACAGCACCACCCCGGGCCGCGCCATCATGCAGTTCGATAACTACTTCACCTGGTTGGAAGGGAATACCGCCACCATCCTGCGCCCCGGCCAAACGCCGCTGATCGGCCAGTACGACTTCGCCAAGGGCGAACTGCAGCTGACCGACACCAAGCCCACCGAGGCCCAGGTTGAGCAGGCCATGGCGCACGTGATTGCCCCGTCCCTGCTGTATCGTGAGCAGCGCTATCGCCTGACGAAGTAAAATGGGCGCTTCTGCCCGCAGGAGCGCTCCATGAAAATCACCGCCACGGTTCGCAGCTCGCCCCAAGCGCACGAAGCGCACGTCGCCACCAACGGCGTCGCGCAAACACTGCCGGTGCCCGCAAAGAGCACCGGCCAAGGCTCCGCCGTGAATGGCGGAGAATTCCTGATGCTGGCCCTGGCCACCTGTTACTGCAACGACGTCTACCGCGAAGCCGAACGGCTGCACATCCCGGTCGAAGCCGTGCACGTGGAGGCCAGCGCCGACTTCCCCGGCCGCGGCCTGGCCGCCACCAATATCCGCTACTACGCCCGCATCACCTCATCCGCTCCGGACGACGTGATCGCCGCATTGCTGCGGCAGACCGACGCCGTGGCCGAAGTGCAAAGCACCCTGCGCAGCGGAGCCGTAGTGCGTTTCGAATAGGGGCCGGGTCAGTCGCAAGCCTCGCCGGTTGCGACGATCTTCCACTTGCCCTTAACTTCTGCCATCTCAAAGCTGGCAACGCAAACATCGCCGCTGCTATACATGACGCTTACCCCGTTTCCGGTTGACACGACGGAAGTATCCCACGCCTCCATCTGGACCAGTTTCAGCGAAGACGCCTTCGCCTTGCGTACCGCAGCGCCCTCCTCGTCCCCGCCAGCGCGCACCTTGAACGGGTTGGCCGTGCGCTCGAGGACATACTTGCGCGCCTCCGCCGACTGCCCGCAGAGCATTTTGGCCGCCAGGGTCCAGGCCTCGTGCGCCGCATTGCCTCCCGCAGCAGCCACAACCTCCTTCTGCAAGCGGCCCAACTCCGCCTTCGAGCAAGCATTCTTCATGACCATATCGCTCTGGTAGAAGTTGGGCCTGTCCGGCAACTGCGCCATCGCTGGCGCCACGCAAACACCCGCCAGTAAAAGCATACCAATCAACCGCCCCATCATTTCTCCTCGCACTCAAGACCTAATTGCGCTTTGAACCTTCGCGCATCTTCCGGGGTTTCCCTGGTTAAAAGCGCACAAGCCGTGAAGTTTCCGAAAGTCCGTCGTTGCGGGTTATCCCTGTAAGTCCAGTCGACAATCAACTCCCGCCCAAACTTGATGCGCTGCCCAAGCCTGAACTTCTTCACCATTTGCGGCTCATTTGCCAACGTGCCGGTGAACTGGTCCCCTGACCACTTGAAATCGTCCACCCAGAAATACTCCGTGTTCGCACCTTCACTGATCGCGACCTTGAGCGCATAACCGGACGTACCCGGCGCCTTCGACGATGCTTTGCTGAGGAAGGCATCCAACGTCGCACGCCCCTTTTCAAATGCTCGCTTCATTGCCAGCTCTTCGTTTCGCATGGCGATCAGCTTGTCGTCTCTCATTTTCTCAACGAGCGAGGACGCATTTGCACCCAGCGCCGCAAACAACGTTACCGCCACAAGAACTCGCTGCATGCTCCCCCAGAAAAGTCACTGCGCAACGGTCCACCAATCATCCAAATGCACGACCGTGCATGGCTTATTGTTCGGCTTAACGTACTTGCTGCAAGCCGCGATCGCATCCTCCGCCGCAACGCGCGGCGAGGTACGATTGATAGCCCAGCCCCAACTACCGTCAGGCGCCTGCGCAAAGGCTTTGCTCCCCGCTCCAGGCAGGTACTTCTCAAAGAACACCTGCTTGGCAGTGTTCACCCGCAAGACATCCCCAGCAGCCAACGCCCCCGTAGGACGCGCGCGCTCGCCGACAAAACGCAACCACTCCACTTTGTGATACGACTGCGGCACGACGTAAAGCAGCCAGGACTTGGAGCGGCTTTCCGACTTAAGGTAGAGATGCTCGTTCACACGATAGAGCGTGGCCCGGCGCACGGATTCGCCATGGTAAGGAATCTTATCCATCCCCGGCCCCTGGCGGTAATGCACGATAAGGGTCAGGCCGTCGGGCCCGCACGACCATTCGTCGTTGGCGAACGAGCGAGAAGCGACAACCTGCCCGCCGATCAAATACTTGACCGACATACCCTGGTCAGCATCCAGGGCCAGCGCAAAGGTACGCGGCAATGCATGCCTGACATCCGGCTGCACCTGCTGGACCGGCAAACCCAGGGCCACCCAGATCCCATCGTATCTGGAACCTGATTTCTCGCCCAGCTGGCTAGCTGGGAACTGCTCATACTCCCAACGCCGCTCGTTAGGATCGATATACGAACCCTGGACCTCGGCGCAATCCCCAGACATACCCACCAGCGCCGGCCAGCCCAAAGGATAGGCTTGTACCGTTTCAGTCGAAAAGATGGTGTCCCACAAAGTGGTGTATGAAGACTGCGCCGGAATCGGCGCTTAGGAAGGCTGCCTGAAGGGGGCGGCCATTGTGACTCTTAAGGTAAATTTGGGTTTGCGAAGACTCAACTCAACCATTAGGAGGCCACAATGACCACCGCCACTATCGCACTTTCTGAGCTTGCCGAAAAGGGAGCAGACGCAGATTTCATTCGCCAGACGCTGCAGCATGCTTTGCAGCGCCTCATGGAAATGGATGCCGAATCACTTTGTCGGGCTGCTTACGGTGAGCGCACTGACGAACGTCTCAACAGCCGCAACGGCTACCGCGATCGGGTGTACGAGACCCGAGCCGGCAAGGTCGAGCTGAAAATTCCCAAACTGCGCAGTGGGACCTACTACCCCGGATTCCTGGAGCCGCGCCGCACCGCCGAGAAGGCGTTGACGGCCGTGATTCAAGAGGCCTACATCCAAGGTATTTCTACCCGCTCGGTCGATGAGCTGGTGAAGGCTATGGGCATGAGCGGCGTGTCAAAGAGCCAGGTTTCACGGTTGTGCGAGGAAATCGACGAGCGCGTTCACGCTTTCTTGAATCGTCCCATCGAGGGCGACTGGCCGTACCTCTGGATCGATGCCACTTACGTCAAATCCCGCGAGGGTGGGCGCGTCGTTTCCGTGGCCGTGATAATCGCCGTTGCGGTCAACACCGATGGTGTGCGCGAGATCCTTGGTGTTGCCACAGGCGCCTCCGAGGCCGAAACTTTCTGGACCAATTTCCTGCGTAGTTTGACCCGTCGCGGGCTGCGCGGCGTGAAGCTAGTCATTTCGGATGCTCACGAAGGGCTTAAGGCGGCCGCCAGTAAGGTTTTGAAGACGAGTTGGCAGCGGTGCCGCGTCCACTTCATTCGCAATGCCTTGGCCCATACCGGCAAAGGGCAGCGCCAGGCGGTGCTGGCGATGATCAACACGATCTTCGTGCAGGAGACCGCGGAGGCAGCCGCAAGCCAGTGGCGCACCGTCGCCGATCAACTGCGCGCCAAGTTCCCGAAGCTTGCCTCCATGATGGACGAAGCAGAAAGCGAGGTTTTAACCTTCATGAGCTTCCCGCGTGCACATCGAACGCAGATTCATAGCACTAATCCCCTGGAACGCCTAAATGCCGAAATTAAGCGGCGTACCAACGTGATCGGCATTTTCCCCAATGACCGCGCCATCGTGCGCCTGGTGGGAGCTATGATGCTGGAGCAGAACGACGAGTGGTCACTGCAGCGACGCTACATGCAGCTTGAAGGATTGCAAAGCTTGAGCGACAATCAGTCCGCACGGCTCTCCGCCGTGATCAACTGACCGGGGACCCAGCCCCTTGAGAATCACATCTCATACACCACTTCTGGGGACACCATCGTCGAAAATGTCCCCGCGCTGGCCAACGCGGGAAGTAATAAGGCACTCAGTAAAGCAAGTTTCATCTGCACGCACACGTAGTAAAAGCGCGCGCATCATAACGTGCCACGGGAGGAAAAAATCTATCCAATATCCACGAACGCGCCAACTCATTCCCTGCCCTTGTGCTGCGATAGCCCCAGCCACACAAGCCGGGCGCCAGTGAGCAGCATGACGGCGAAGAGCAGGTAATGCCCCCAGCTCGCCTCAACCTTTAGCCCATCGCCCAACAAACCCAGGCTGGCAGCGATACTCAAAGCAGGAATCAGCACACCAATAACACCCACAGAGAGGAGCACAAGCTGCTTACGGCCTTCGTTCATACTCATTTGATTTCATCCAGTGACAAGAAACAGGCAACAAGTGCCAGGCAGGGCCGGAGTTTGCCGCAACCGCGCCGCCATGGCAACCGCAAGCCGCCCGTCAGTCGCGCTTGTAGAGCGCCTCAATGGTGCTGGAGCCGAGCGAATTCGCCTTCACTAGATAGCCCCCCAGCGCAGCAGAAGCATTTTCCGGAATATCCAGTTCCCGCGACAGTGCATGCACCGTGAACTGATAGCGATGCACACCATGCTTCGGCGGCGGACAAGCCCCGCCAAAGCCTCTCACACCATGCGGAAATTGCATTCACCTTCGATCGCACCCCATTCCTTTTGCCCGTTAAAGCCGTTCCAAGCTTTAGCCAACTCACCGAAAAATCTTGCAGGAGCTCGACCATAGGGAGGATTCTCAACCTCGCGCGTCGCGCGTAAGCCACGCCTCAACAATGATCGCGTAGGTGTAATGACCCAGCGGTTCCTGCTCAACTTAGGCCGCTAATCTAAATGTCTCAGC
>NZ_JAYSCO010000078.1:0-25535 GCF_041914865.1 Pseudoduganella sp.
ACTATGCGCTTCGCGCATAGTTTGTCCGATTGTCAGACCTGACCCCGAATTTTCACCTGCCATAGGCGAGCCGGTATTGCGTTGGGGTGAGCCCGGTCAGCTCCTTGAACATGCGGCGCATGCCGGCGTCGCTGCTGAACCCGAGCTCGGCGCTTATGCTGGCGGCGGGCGCGCGCGTGTAGACCAGGCGTTCGCTCACCTGCTTCAGCTTGATGCGCCGGATGTAGGCGGCGGCCGCCATGCCGGTGGCCGCCAGTACCTTGCGCGCCAATGTCCTTTCCGTCGTGTGCAGCGCGGCGGCGATGTGCGCCAGGGTCGCTGCGCCGGCCGGCGTCTGCTCGGCCACCATGTGAAGCTTGCGCATCAGGCTGTCCTTCTGTTCGATCAGGTCCAGCGTGTGGAAGGCGAGGTGCGTCCTTTCCTCCGGTCGCGGCAGTACCATCAGCCGGGTCAGCTCGCGGAACGCTTCCTTGCCGAGTTGGGTTTCGATTACGGCCTGCACCAGCGGCAGGTAGCCGTTGACGCCGGAAGCCGTCGCATTGCGCGGGTTGACGGCCAGCGTGCGTTCGAACTGCCAGCGTACTGCGGGAAAGCGCTCGGTCGCGAAGTCGGCCAGCCACCAGGTGATGGTGGCGGCCTGCCGGTCCAGCCGGCCGCTGGCGGCGGCCAGGCAGACGCCGGTGCAGTAGGACCACAACTGTACCTTGCGCGGCAGGCTTGCCAGCGCCGCCAGCAGGGCGGTGCTGGCGCTGAGCGTGCGCGCGGCCTGGCCGTGCGACTGGCTCCAGAATCCGGGCAGCAGCACCGCATCGAGCGCCGCATCCGCCAGCGCCTGCGCGGCCTCCAGCTGCTGGCCGTGCGCGCACTCCACTTTGCCCGGCTGCTGGGCGACGAACAGCGGCTCGAACAGCGTCCTTCCGGCGCGTAAATTGGCTGCGTGCAGCAAATCCATGGCGGCGAACAAACCGGCGGGCAGGCAATCCGGGTACAGCAGCAGTCCGATACGCATGGCTGGAAATGGATGGAATGTGTCAGTTCTCGCCATTGTAGGACGGGCTGGCCGGGGCCACAATCTACCGCATGAAAATCACTCAACTCCGAAACGCGACGGCCCTCATCGAGCTCGGCCCGCACAAAATCCTGGTCGACCCGATGCTGGCGCAAAAAGGCGCGCTGCCGCCGCTCAAGCTGCTGGGCGAGCGGGTGCGCAATCCCATCGTTGACCTGCCGCCCTTGACCGACGCGCTGCTGGCGACAGTCACGCACTGCCTGGTCACGCATTGCCAGAAGGGGCACTTCGACCACCTGGACCGCGCCGCCAAGGCGTGGCTGCGGCACACGCAAATCCCTGTCGTCTGCACGCCGCACGACGCGGCGCACCTGCGCCAGCGCGGCCTGAACGTGCAGCCGCTGGCGCCGGGCCACCAGGCGCCGCAACCGTTCCTGGGCGGCCGCATCCGCACCGTGCGCTGCCGCCACGGCAAAGGACTGGTGGGCCTGATGATGGAGCACGGCGTGGGCTATTTCATTGAGATGCCGGGCGAACCGAGCCTGTACCTGTCGGGCGACACCATCCTGACGCAGGACGTGCTGGACTTCCTGGCGCAGCATCAGCCCGAGGTGTGCGTGGTGCCGGCTGGCGGCGCCCGCTTCGACCTGGGCCACGAAATCATCATGGGAATAGAAGAGGTATTGCAGTTCGCCGCAGCCACGCGCGGCATGGTGCTGGCGAACCACTTGGAGGCGCTGAGCCACTGCCCGGTGTCACGGGCGGCGCTACAGGCAGCGGCACAGCGCGCCGGCCTGGCGCACCGCCTGCAGGTGCCCGCGGATGGGCAAACCCTTACTTACGCTTCTGCAGGTCTTCGAAGTTCTTTTTGACGCGGTCTTTGCGGCGCTGTTCGTCGACGTCGTGGGCTTTGCGTTTGTCGAGGCCGAGGATCGGTTCGATGAACTCGAACCACACGAAACCTACCCCCATCACGGCCACGATCCACCACCATGACAGCTCGGCGAATTTCCAGACTTCAAAGTACTTCAGCGCCACCAGGGCGATGATCAATAGAATAATTGGCATGGATTTACACTCCTTAGTATTCCATCATAGCAATATCCAGCGGTGGGTCAACCCATGCTACGCAGCGTGCGTTGTGGGGTAGAATTGTGGCAGTTTTTTCCCTGGAGATGAAAAATGAAACGTTCCCTGATGGTTGGTTTCCTGGTTGCCGCGGCTTTCTCGTCGCAGGCCGCTTTCGCTAACGCTGACCTGGCAAAGGCCAAGAACTGCATGGCTTGCCACGCAGTCGCCAACAAGCTGGTTGGCCCGGCATTCAAAGATGTCGCCGCCAAGTACGCCGGCCAGAAAGACGCGGAAGCCAAGCTGGTGCAGAAAGTGATCAAAGGCGGTTCCGGCGCCTGGGGCGCGGTACCGATGCCAGCCAACCCGCAGGTGAGCGAAGCCGACGCCAAGACCCTGGTGAAATGGGTCCTGTCGCAGAAATGATCTAATAATGAAGAATGGGGAACTAAAAAATGGGGACGTACCCCATTTTCGCTCTGCGAAAAATAGGGTACGTCCCCATTTTTTAGTTCCCCATTTTTTTTTACTTGATGACTTCCAGGCGCGTTTTCTTGTCGCCTTTGTAGCCGAATAACGTCAGTGCGCCGTCCTTGATGTCGCCCTTGGCGTCAAACGCGATCTTGCCGCTGATGCCGTCGTGCTTGACCTTCTGCAGGAAGGGCAGGTATTTGGCCGGGTCGGCCGACTTGGCTTCTCCCATCGCTTGTGCCATCGCCATTACCGCATCGTATGCGTACGGGGCGTAAATCTGTACTTCGTAGCCGTAGCGCTTCTTGAAGCGGGTGCCGAATTCGGCCAGCTTCTTTTCCTGCTCCGGGGTGACGCCGCCTGCTTCGGCGCACACCACCACGTCGTCGGCGCCGCCCGACAGTTTCGGCAGCGCTTCGGTGCAGATGCCGTCGCCGCCCATCAGTTTGGCTTTGATGCCGAGCGCCTTCATCTGGCGCAGCAGCGGGCCGCCGACCGAGTCCATGCCGCCGAAGAACACCAGGTCGGGGTTCTTGGCGCGGATGGCGGTGAGGATGGCGTTGAAGTCGGTGGCTTTGTCGGTGGTGAACTGCTTGTCCACGATCTGCACGCCGGCTGCTTTCTTGGCTTCCTTCAGGAACTCGTTGGCTACGCCCTGGCCGTAGGCGGTGCGGTCGTCGATCACGGCGATGCGCTTGGCGGCCAGCTTCTGCGTGGCGTATTTGCCCAGCGAGCTGCCCAGCTTATTGTCGTTGGCCACCACGCGGAAGGTGGTGTTGAAGCCCTGGTTGGTGTACACCGGGCTGGTGGCGGAGGCGGAAATCTGCGGGATGCCGGCGTCGAAATAGATTTTCGAGGCCGGGATCGAGGTGCCGGAATTCTGGTGGCCGACCACGCCGTTGACCTTGTTGTCGACCAGTTTCTGCGCGGCCGAGGTGCCTTGCTTGGGGTCGCCGGCGTCGTCTTCCGCCATCATCTCGAACTTGACCGGCTTGCCGTTGATCTTGAAGCCTTTGGCATTCAAGTCTTCCACCGCCAGGCGCACGCCGCTCTGGGTGTCCTTGCCCAGGTGGGCCGACTGGCCGGACAGCGGGCCGGCGTAGCCGATCTTGACCACTTCCTGGGCGCTTGCGGCTCCAGCAAAAGCCAGCGCGATGGCGGCGATGATGGTTTTGGTTTGCATTGCTACTTTCTCCTGAAACGAAAAGGGCCGCCAAGCTGGCTGGCGGCCCACGGGCTCCCCCCGGTATTCGTACTTACTTCACTACTTCCATCTTGGTCTTGTTGCCGCCCTTGTAGGTGAACAGGGTCAGCGCGCCGTCCTTGATGTCGCCAAACTGGTCAAACTCAATGGCGCCGGTAACGCCCTGGTACTTGATCTTGGCCAGCACCGGCAGGTATTTGGCCGGTTCGGCCGAATTGGCCTGCTGCATGGCGGCGGCCATGGTCATGATGGCGTCGTACACGTACGGCGCATACAGCTGCACTTCCTGGCCGTACTTCTTCTTGTACTTGGCGCGGAAGTCGTCCATGTTTTTCTGCAGCTCGGCCGGCACGCCGCCGGCTTCGGCGCAGGTCACCACGCCGTCGGCGGCAGCGCCGGCGGACAGGCGGTACAGGGCATCGGTGCAGACGCCGTCGCCGCCCATGAATTTGGCGTTGATGCCGAGCGCCTTCATCTGGCGCAGCAGCGGTCCGCCGACCGAGTCCATGCCGCCGAAGAACACCAGGTCGGGGTTCTTGGACTTGATGTTGGTCAGGATGGCGTTGAAGTCGGTGGCGTTGGCGTTGGTGAATTCCTTGCCCACCACCTGCACGCCCGGCAGGGCCTTCTTGGCGCCCTTGACGAATTCGTCGGCCACGCCCTGGCCGTAGGCGGTGCGGTCGTCGATCACGGCGATCTTTTTCACGCCCAGCTTCTGCACGGCGTAGGCGCCCAGGGTGCCGCCCAGCTTATTGTCGTTGGCGACCACGCGGAAGGCGGTGTTGAATTTCTGCTTGGTGTACACCGGCGAGGTGGCTGCCGGGGAAATCTGCGGGATGCCGGCGTCGAAATAAATCTTGGAGGCCGGGATGGTGGTACCCGAATTGAGGTGGCCGATCACGCCCTGTACTTTGGCGTCGACCAGCTTCTGTGCCGCCGTGGTGCCCTGTTTCGGGTCGCCGGCGTCGTCCTCGAACTGGACCACGAATTTGACTGGCTTGCCGCCGATCTTGATGCCTTTGGCGGCCAGGTCTTCCACTGCCATGCGGGCGCCATTCTCCATATCCTTACCCAGGTGGGAGTTGGGGCCGGAAACCGGCGACACATGGCCAATCTTGATGGTGTCCTGGGCGAAGGCGCTGCCGGCGAAGGCCAGGGCGATGGCGACAGGAATGAATTTACTCTTGAACTGCATCGGGGGTCTCCAGTCAAAAATTCACGTACGCCAGAAAATACAGCAAAAACCCCGAATGGCAAAGAGGGAATTATTTCCGGCGGCTGGAATTGGCCTGGAGGTGGGTGATTTCCTGTTGTACGGCGCGCGCAACGATCTTGCCGATGGTGTCGTGCAAGCCTGCGCGGATTTCCAGCGTCAGGGTGTGCAGGGCGTGGTCCAGCACTTCGTGGATGCTGTCCTTGATGCGCTGCTCGAGCACGAAATCGACGCGGCTCGACAGCTGCTGCAGCACGCGCTCGGCCAGGCGGCGCTCCAGCGCCTCCCATGCGTCGGCGTCGTCCAGCGGCGGCAGGGCAGGGGCGCCGGCATCGTTGGCGGGCGCCGGGTGCGGGGCCGCTTCGGCGGCGCTGCGCGCGGCGGCTGGCGCGGCCGGCGCCGGCGCCTCGTCGCGCATGATTTCGGTCAGTACCGGGATGCTGGCGTCGAAAGCCTGGTTCATTTCTTGCCTACAGTGAGATGTTTGAGCGGGAAATCCTGTCGTTTGTAAGCAGCATAACGCAGGCGGCCCGCCGCCGCATCCTCCTCGTCGGTGGAGATGACTTCGATCAAACGCGGGAAGGCCTCGAACTGGGCCGGCGCGCGGCGCGCCAGGTTGACCAGCAGGCCCGCTTCCGGCAATTCGGTACTGTCGCTGTCAGCCAACACAATGGCGGAATCGGGCGCCAGCGGGTCGTTGGCGTGGGCATGCGGCAGGAAGTCGGTGGCGGAGAAGGTCCACAGGGCCTGGTCCAGGGCGGCCAGCTGCGCCACGTCCTCCGTCATCACGACGATGCGCGGGGTGCTGGCGTAGGCTTTGCGCAGCAGGCGGCAGGCATAGGCGACCTTGTCCGGCACGCCGCTGTGGAAGTCGATTTGCGTCATAGATCAGAAGCGGAAGTTTTCTGGGGCGTTCTGCGGCGTGTCGCGTTCGCGGCGCGCTTTTTCGGCGGCGGCGGCGGCTTTGGCGGCATCGGCCTTGGCGCGCGCGACTTCTTCCGGGCTTGGCGGGCGCGGCGGCGCGGCCGGCGTCGGCGCCGGGTTGGCATAGCCGGCGGGCAGCATCTTGGTGGGCGGGTAGCCGGCCTCGGTCAGCACGCCATCCCAGGTCGCCGCTTCGAAGCCGAGCTGGCGCGTGCGGCCCACCAGCAGCATCGGCAGTTCGCCGTTGCTGCCGGCCTTGCGCAGGGCGTCATGGTCGTCGTCGCTGCTCACGGTCTTTTCGCGGTAGGGAATGCCGCGCGTGAGCAGCAGCTGGCGTGCCTGGTCGCACGGCGCGCATTTGGCCGAGGTGTACAGCACCACCGGGCGCGCCCGCACCACTTCGGCCAGCTCCTGCGGCAGGTCGACGCTGCCGGTGCCGCCGCTGCCGTAGTTCTTCACTTCGGCCTTTTTGGCGGAGGCGGGCGGCGGCGTTTCGGTGAAGTGGGTGACGCCCCGTTCGTCCTTCCACTTGTACATCTGGGCGTGCGCCGCACTGGCGGTCAGCAACAAAAGCAGGACAGCGCGTTTCATGCAGTCTCCTTAAGCAGCCATGCCGCTGTGGCGCAGCAGGGCATCGATGGTCGGCTCGCGGCCGCGGAAGGCGGTGAACGATTCCAGTGCCGGGCGCGAACCGCCGACGGCCAGGATCTCCTGCTGGAAGCGTTTGCCGGTATCGCTGGACAGCTTGCCGCCGTCCAGTGCAGCCGCTTCTTCGAAAGCGGCGTAGGCGTCGGCCGACAGCACCTCGGCCCACTTGTAGCTGTAGTAGCCCGCAGCGTAGCCGCCGGCAAAGATATGGCTGAACGAGTGCTGGAAGCGGTTGAAGGCGGGCGGGATGATCACGGCGAACTTGCGGCGCACTTCGTCGATCACATCCTGCACGGCTTTGGCGCCGCCCGGCTGGAAGTCGTAGTGCAGCAGCATGTCGAGCAGGGCGAATTCCACCTGGCGCAGGGTCTGCAGGCCGGACTGGAAGTTCTTGGCCGCCAGCATGCGGTCGTACAGGGCGCGCGGCAGCGGCAGGCCGCTCTTCACGTGGGCGCTCATGTGCACCAGCACATCCCACTCCCAGCAGAAGTTTTCCATGAACTGCGACGGCAGCTCGACCGCATCCCACTCCACGCCGGAAATGCCGGACACCGCCAGCTCTTCCACCTGGGTCAGCATGTGGTGCAGGCCGTGCCCGAATTCGTGGAACAGGGTGATCACTTCGTCGTGCGTGAACAGCGATGGCTGCAGTTGGCCGTCCACTTCCAGCGGCTCGGTGAAGTTGCAGGTCAGGTAGGCGACCGGGGTTTGCAGCTCACCGTTCTTCAGGCGGCGGCCGCGCGCATCGTCCATCCAGGCGCCGCCGCTTTTGCCTTCGCGCGCGTACAGGTCGAGGTAGAACTGGCCCACCAGCTTGCCGTCGCGCTCGATGCGGAAGAAGCGCACGTCCTTGTGCCATACCGGCGCGCTGTCCGGCTTGATGCTCACGCCGAACAGGGTTTGCACCAGCTTGAACAGGCCGTCGATCACCTTGTGCTCGGGGAAGTACTGCTTCACTTCCTGCGCCGAGAACGAGTACAGGTGCTGCTGCAGCTTTTCGGAGGCGTACGGCAAATCCCACGACTGCAGGTCGTCGATGCCCAGTTCCTTGCTGGCGTAGGCTTGCAGCTCGGCCAGGTCCTTCTCGGCGAAGGGGCGGGCGCGTTTGGCCAGGTCTTCCAGGAACTCGATCACCTGTTCCGGCGACTTGGCCATCTTCGGCACCAGCGAGACTTCGGCGAAGTTCTTGTAGCCGAGCAGGTTGGCTTCTTCGGCGCGCAGTTTCAGCAGGGTGGCGATGTTGGCGGTGTTGTCCCAGTCTTCGCGCTTGCTGAAGGCATCGCCCAGCTCGGAAGCCTTGGTGGCGTTGGCGCGGTAGACCTTCTCGCGCAGGGCGCGGTTGTCGGCGAACTGCAGGATCGGGTAGTAGGACGGGAAGTGCAGGGTGAACAGCCAGCCTTGCTTGCCTTCCTTTTCGGCCAGCGCCCTGGCGGCGGCCTTGGAGTCGTCCGGCAGGCCGCGCAGTTCGGCTTCGTCCTCCACCAGCAGCTTCCAGTCGTTGGTCGCGTCCAGCACGTTCTCGCTGAAGCGGGTGCTGGTGGCGGCGTGTTCTTCCTGGATGGCGGCGAAGCGTTCCTTCTTATCTTCCGGCAGTTCGGCGCCGCCCATGCGGAAATCGCGGATGGCGTTGTCGATGATGCGCTGGCGCGCCGGCGACAGGGTGGCGAATTCGGCGCTGGCGCGCAGCGCTTTGTATTTGGCGAACAGCGCTTCGTTCTGGGCCAGGGCGGTCCAGAATTCGGTCACTTTCGGCAGGTTTTCGTTGTAGGTGGCGCGCAGTTCGGGCGTGTCGACCACGTTGTTGAGGTGACTGACGATGCCCCAGGCACGGCCCAGCAGCTCGGTGGCGTTTTCAAGCGGGGTGACGAAGTTGTCCCAGCTGATGTTGTCGCTCGGGGCTTCCAGCTCGGCTACCGCGGCGCGGTTCTGCGCCAGCAGCTGCTCGATGGCGGGGGTGACGTGTTCGGGCTTGATCGCGTCGAAGCGCGGCAGGCCGCTGAAGTCCAGCAGGGGATTGTCGGTCATTTTTTAACCCTTAAAAGCGGGGTCTGACCCATAGGGTCAGACCCCTGGTACACAAGCGTTGTCGGTGTCGGTTCTAAGCCCTTGATGTTCGGCGAAGATCAAAGGCGCACAACCAAAACCACATGCTGCTGAGCAGACGGGGTCTGACCCAAGGGTCAGACCCCGGTGTTCATGCATCTCGGTGTTGGGTCTGGGTCTTTGAACTTCTGGAAAAGTCAAAGGCGCACAACCAAAACCACTTGCAGCTGAGCAGACGGGGTCTGACCCTGTGGGTCAGACCCCGCTTTACCGGGTTTAAGCCCGCTCAGCCGACTCAATAGTATTCATCAGCAGCATGGTAATGGTCATCGGACCCACACCACCCGGCACCGGGGTGATATGCGAAGCCACTTCCTTGATGCCGGCAAAATCCACGTCGCCGCACAGCTTACCGTTCTCATCGCGGTTGATACCCACGTCGATCACGATGGCGCCTGGCTTTACCATATCAGCAGTCAGGGTATTGCGGCGGCCCGTTGCGGCCACCACGATATCGGCCTGGCGGGTGTGGTAACCCAGGTCCGCGGTGCCACTATGGCAGATGGTGACGGTGGCGTTGGCTTGCAAGAGGAGCAGGCCCATTGGTTTGCCAACGGTGTTGGAACGGCCGATCACCACCGCGTGCTTGCCCTTCAGGTTGACGCCGGTCGATTCGATCAGCTTCATGCAGCCGTACGGGGTGCATGGCAGGAAGCCTTCCAGGCCGGTCATCAGTTCGCCGGCGCTCAGCACCGAGTAGCCGTCCACGTCCTTCGAGGTGGCGATGGCCTCGATCACCTTGTGCGGGTCAATGTGCTTGGGCAGCGGCATTTGCACCAGGATGCCGTGGATCGATGGATCGGCGTTCAGGGTGGCAATGCGCTCGAGCAGGGCGGCCTCGGTCATGTCTGCCGGGTACTGTTCTTTCACCGAGCGGATGCCGGAGTCTTCGCAGGCCTTGACCTTGTTGCGGACGTAGACATGGCTGGCCGGGTCGTCGCCGACCAGGATCACGGCCAGGCCTGGCTGTTTGCCCTTGGCGGTCAGTGCGGCGGCGCGGGAAGCGATTTCGGCGCGCAGTTTTTGGGAGAGCGCTACTCCGTCGATCAGTTGTGCAGACATGATTGCTTGGATTGGTGGAATGGAAAGCCGCCATTATAAATGGTGGCGGCTTGCCATGCTTCGCTGAAAATTGCTATATTGGTAACAAATGATCTCCTACCAGTTCCTGCTCGACGTCCAGCTGCGGCCCGACAAGGCGCCCGACTTCTCGGCCTTTCCGTTTTGCCTGCCCGCCGTGCGCCATCTCGGCAAGCTGGAATTCGATCCGGCGGTGACCTTCATCGTCGGCGAGAATGGTTCGGGCAAGTCGACCCTGCTGGAGGCGCTGGCGGTGGCGCTGGGCTTCAACGCGGAGGGCGGCAGCAGGAATTTCAACTTCGGCACGCGGCAATCGCACTCCTGCCTGCACGAGTACTTGCGCGTGGGGCGCGGCGTGCGCAAGCCGCAAGACGGCTACTTCTTGCGCGCGGAGAGCTATTTCAACGTGGCGACGGAGATCGAGCGGCTGGACGAGGGCCCTGGCGGTCCGCTCGTCATCGACTCCTACGGCGGCCGTTCGCTGCATGAGCAGTCGCACGGCGAGTCCTTCATGGCGCTGCTGGAAAAGCGTTTCGGCGGCAAGGGCCTCTACATCCTGGACGAACCGGAAGCCGCGCTATCGCCGCAACGCCAGCTGGCCGCGCTGAAGCGCATCGACCAGCTGGTGCAGGCCGGTTCGCAACTCGTGATCGCGACCCATTCGCCGATCCTGATGGCCTATCCCGAAGCCTCGATCTACGTCTGCACCCCGAACGGCATCGTGCAGCGCGCCTACGAAGACACCGAGCATTACCAGGTCATGCAGGACTTCATGGCCAACCCGCGCGGCACGCTGAAGCGGTTGCTGTCCTGAGCCGGACGCCCATGGCCGCTCCCATACCGGGGTATGATGTGGGCATGAAAACGATGGGGACAATCGCGCTGGCCGCCGCGCTGCTGCTGGCAAGCCTGGCGCTGGAAGCGCGCGCGGTGGATGCCGTGATCTTCGACCGGGCCGCTTCGCCGGCCGATTACCGCCGCGAGTATTCGCGCGCCCTGCTGCAGCAGGTGATGGAGCGCACCGTGCCGCAGTTCGGCGCTTACAGCATCGACTATGCCGACGCCCATATGGAGAGGCCGCGCCTGCTGGAGGCCTTGAAGCAGGGGGCGCTGGTGAACGTTACCGCATATCCGGCCGATGCCAAATGGCTCAAGGCTTTGCTGTCGGTGCCGGTGCCCACCGATATGGGCCTGCAAAGCTGGCGCATCGCCCTGATCGACGCGCGCCATCAGGAAAAGATGCGCCGGCTGGCGTTGCCGGACGGCCTGAAGCAGCTCACCGCCGGCGTGGGCTCGGTATGGGTGACGCGCGCCGCGCTGCGCGACAACGGCTTCCGCCATGTCACCGGCAGCAACTACATCGGCCTGTTCAACATGCTGATGGCGGGCCGCTTCGACTACTTCCCGCGCGGCGTGAACGAGATCTTCCAGGAGTACGACCTGCGCCGTGCCGCCTTCCCGCAACTGGCGGTCGAAGACAGCATCGTCCTGCACGACAACATCCCTTCGCTGTTCTTCGTCTCGCCGCGCCACCCGCGCCTGCACCAGCGCATTTCGGCCGGCATGGAGATGCTTCTGCTGGATGGAACGCTGGAGCGTTTCGTGCTGCAGCACCACCGCGCCTACCTGCAGCGCGCCAAACTGTGCCAGCGGCGCCGTATCGAGCTGCCCAACCGCGACATCGACCAGGCCATGCTGGCCCGCAAAGCACTGTGGCTCGACCCGTTCGACCCGCGCCACGGCTTCTGTCCGGCGGCGGACAGGCGCTGAGCGCATTCAGGTCGGCATGCTCCAGCGCGGCAGGCTGATACTCAGGGTCAGTGGCAGCTGGTTGCCGCTGTGGACGGTGATACTGCCGTGCATGCCCGCCACCATGCGGCTGGCCATGGCCAGCGACAGTTGCTGCGGCGCCGGCAGGGCGTCCACGCCGGGGCATGCGATGTCGATGCGGATGTAGGCGCCGCTGGCGTAGGCGTGCATCGCCACTTCATTGCCGGCCTGGGTGGCCTGGATGGCGGCCTGCAGCAGGCCGATGACGGCCGCTTCCAGCGCCTCGCGCAGCCCTTTCACTGCCAGCGTTGGGTCCACTGCGGACAGCACCAGGCGGCGCGACTGGGCTGCACCCGACATATCGACGGTTTCCTTCAGTTGCTGCATGAAGGCGTGGAGCGGGAACAGGTCGAGCAAATCATCGGTGGTTTCCTGCTGCTCGGCGGCGCGCAGCATATCGTCCACCAGCCGGCCGAGGCTGAGCAGGCTGCGCTCAAGGATGGTGCCGGTGGTGCCGCCCAGCGGCAGCTCACGCGCCTTGAGGGCAGCGACAGCCAGTGTCGCCGTCCCCAGCTGGTTGCGCAGCTCGTTGCCCAGGGTTGCCAGGCGCTGGTTCTCCGCGCTGTCGCGATGGCTGGCGGCGCTGGCATCGCGCTGGTAGCTGAATTCGGCCACCGCGCTGGCGATGGCGTTATCCAGGCAGCGGTTCAGCAGGCGGTATTCGGCCACGCCAATGCTCAGGGCTTGCTGCAGCGCCCGTTCCACGATGGCCTGGCAGATGTCGCCGTAGCTGTGCACCACGTCCGATACGGTGAAGCCCAGCTCCTGCATGGCGCGCCCTTGCACGGCGGCGACCGATCCCACCGTAAATTGGCTGGGAATGCCCAGGTTGTTGCCGGAAATGTGCTCGCTGGAGTGCTGTTCCTGGCCGGCCAGTTCGAGGCGCAGCGATTCGGCCAGCTGGTCGAGGAACAGGCTGATGCCCTGGTCGGTACGCTCGTCGGTGCCGGCCCGGGTGCGCGCGGCGCGGTACTGCTTGCAGCGGTTGAGCAGCCAGTCGCGGTTGCTTGTAATGAATTCGTACAGCATGGCGTCGCTCCCAATAATTAAATGTCAGTCTAAATCCGCTGGGCGGGCGCACGCTTGGCCATATTTCACAATACGGAATGTTTTTCCGTAATTTGAAAAACAAAGGATTCGCTGATAGAATCCTTCACACTTAGCCAAAGTCTTAGTAAATAATCACCTGCACCGTCCGGAGACATACAGGGTGGCGCGCCTCAATCGATAGGAGACTAGATACATGTCAGCTCAACTTGACCAGGTCACGGCACAAACCGCCAACGATCCTGATGCACAGGAAACCAAAGAATGGCTGGAGGCGCTGGAAGCCGTCCTGGAAAACGAGGGCCCCGAGCGCGCCCACTACCTGATGGAGCGCCTGGTTGACCTGGCCCGCCGTCGCGGTGCCGATATCCCGTTCTCCGCCAATACCGCATACGTCAACACCATCCCGGCGCACAAGGAAGTGCACTGCCCGGGCAACCTGGAATACGAGGAGCGCCTGCGCTCCTGGATGCGCTGGAACGCCATGGCCATGGTGGTCAAGGCCAACCGCGCCGACGGCGACCTGGGCGGCCACCTGTCCTCCTTCGCCTCGCTGGCGAACATGCTGGGCATCGGCTTCAACCACTTCTGGCGCGCGGAAAGCGCGGACCACGGCGGCGACCTGCTGTACATCCAGGGCCACTCGTCCCCAGGCGTCTACGCGCGCGCCTTCCTGGAAGGCCGCCTGACCGAAGAGCAGCTGCTGAACTTCCGCCGCGAAGTGGACGGCAAAGGCCTGTCCTCCTACCCGCACCCGAAACTGATGCCGGAATTCTGGCAGTTCCCGACCGTGTCGATGGGCCTGGGCCCGCTGATGGCGATCTACCAGGCGCGCTTCCTGAAGTACCTGCACGCGCGCGGCATCGCCAACACCGAAGGCCGCAAGGTATGGGCCTTCTGCGGCGACGGCGAGATGGACGAACCGGAATCGATGGGCGCGATCGGCATGGCCGCCCGCGAACAACTGGACAACCTGAACATCGTGGTCAACTGCAACCTGCAGCGCCTGGACGGCCCGGTGCGCGGCAACGGCAAGATCATCCAGGAACTGGAAGCGGACTTCCGCGGCGCCGGCTGGAACGTCATCAAAGTCATCTGGGGCCCGGGTTGGGACAACCTGCTGGCACAGGACAAGGACGGCATCCTGCAGCGCGTAATGATGGAAACCGTGGACGGCGAATACCAGAACTACAAGGCCAAGGATGGCGCCTACGTGCGCAAGCACTTCTTCGGCAAGCATCCGAAGCTGCTGGAAATGGTCGCCAATATGTCGGACGACGACATCTGGCGCCTGACCCGCGGCGGCCACGACCCGCACAAGATCTACGCCGCATTCAAGCAGGCCAACGAATCGGTCGGCAAGCCAACCGTGCTGCTGGTGAAGACCGTCAAGGGCTTCGGCATGGGCAAGTCCGGCGAAGCGCGCAACACCGCGCACCAGACCAAGAAGCTGGACGACGAGGCGATCCGCGAAATGCGCGACCGCTTCAACATCCCGATCCCGGACGACAAGCTGGCCGAAATCCCATTCTTCAAGCCGTCCGACGACGCGCCTGAAATCAAGTACCTGCACGAGCGCCGCAAGGCCCTGGGCGGCTACCTGCCATCGCGCCGCACCAAGGCCGACGAGCAACTGGTGGTGCCGGGCCTGGACGCCTTCAAGGCCGTGACCGACGCGACCCCGGAAGGCCGCGAGATTTCGACCACCCAGGCCTTCGTGCGTATCATCACCGCGCTGCTGCGCGACCAGTCGCTGGGCCAGCGTATCGTGCCTATCCTGGTTGACGAATCGCGTACCTTCGGTATGGAAGGCCTGTTCCGCCAGATCGGTATCTTCAACCAGCAAGGCCAATTGTATGAGCCGGTCGACAAAGACCAGGTGATGTACTACCGCGAAGACAAGGCCGGCCAGATCCTGCAGGAAGGCATCAACGAAGCGGGCGGCATGAGCTCGTGGATCGCTGCGGCGACCTCGTACTCGACCAACAACCGCATCATGATCCCGTTCTTCACCTACTACTCGATGTTCGGCCTGCAGCGCGTTGGCGACCTGGCATGGGCGGCGGGCGATATGCGTGCACGCGGCTTCCTGATGGGCGGCACCGCCGGCCGTACCACCCTGAACGGCGAAGGCCTGCAGCACGAAGATGGCCACAGCCACGTGATCGCGGCGACCATCCCGAACTGCGTACCGTACGACCCGACCTTCAGCCACGAACTGGCTGTGATCGTGCAGGACGGCCTGCGCCGCATGGTGGGTGAGCAGGAAGACGTGTTCTACTACATCACCATCATGAACGAGAACTATGCCCACCCAGGCCTGAAAGCCGGCCAGGAAGAGGGCATCCTGAAGGGCATGTACCTGCTGCAGGAAGGCGATAAAGCCGCCAAGCAGCGCGTGCAGCTGATCGGCTCGGGCACCATCCTGCGCGAATCCATCTTCGCGGCAGACCTGCTGAAGAACGACTGGAACATTGCCGCCGACGTGTGGTCCGCTCCTTCGCTGACCCTGGTGGCGCGCGACGGTATCGACTGCGAACGCTGGAACATGGTCAACCCGACCAAGGAGCAGCGCGTGCCGTACGTGACCGGCGCGCTGAAGGACACCACCGGCCCGATCATCGCGACCACCGACTACATGCGTGCCTTTGCTGACCAGATCCGTCCATACATGCCAGCCGGCCGCACCTACAAGGTGCTGGGCACCGATGGCTTCGGCCGTTCCGACAGCCGCGCCAAGCTGCGTGAGTTCTTCGAGGTGAACCGCTACTACATCACCGTGGCTGCCCTGCGCTCCCTGGCGGACGAAGGCAAGATCGCGATGTCGGTGGTGGAAGACGCCATCAAGAAGTACGGCATCGACCCGAACAAGCCAAATCCGGTGACCCAATAATTAGAAGACGGAGCAAACACTATGAGCATGGTTGAAGTGAAAGTCCCGGATATCGGCGACTTCAAGGAAGTTGAAGTCATCGAACTGATGGTCAAGGTGGGCGACACGATCAAGGTCGACCAGTCGCTGGTGACCGTTGAATCGGACAAGGCGTCGATGGAGATCCCTTCGTCGCAAGCAGGCGTCATCAAGGAAATCAAAGTGAAGGTGGGCGACAAGGTCGCCGAAGGCTCTTTGCTGCTGATCGTGGAAGCCGACGGCGCCGCCGCTGCCCCGGCCGCTGCCGCTGCTGCCCCCGCCGCCGCTGTGCCGGCAGCCGCACCTGCCGCTGCGCCTGCGCCAGCCGCTGCCGCTGCGCCTGCGCCTGCGCCGGCCGCAGCCTCCGCCGGCCCGGTCGAAGTGAAGGTGCCGGACATCGGCGACTTCAAGGAAGTGGAAGTGATCGAGCTGCTGGTCAAGGTCGGCGACACCGTCGCCAAGGACCAGTCCCTGATCACCGTCGAATCCGACAAAGCCTCCATGGAAATCCCATCGTCGCACGCCGGCGTGGTGAAGGAAGTGAAGGTCAAGGTAGGCGACAGGGTTGCTGAAGGCTCGCTGGTGCTGATCGTGGAGGCCGCCGGTGGCGCCGCCGCCCCAGCCGCCGCGCCGTCCGCCGCCGCATCGGCGCCAGCGCCGGCTGCTGCACCTGCCGCCGCGCCGTCCAGCGCCACCGCAGCCGCAGCGCCCGCAGCACCGGCTGCGGCGCCAGCCCCTGCCGCGAATGGCAAACTGGCCCACGCCTCCCCATCCGTGCGCAAGTTCGCCCGTGAACTGGGCGTGGACGTCACCCGCGTCGGCGGCACCGGCCCGAAAGGCCGCGTGACCCAGCTGGACGTGCAGAACTACGTCAAGGGCATCATGTCCGGCGCCGCAGCCGCACCGAACGCCGCGCCAGCGGCCGCCGGTGGCGGTGCAGGCCTGAACCTGCTGCCATGGCCATCGCTGGACTTCAGCAAGTTCGGCGAAACCGAACTGTCGCCGCTGCCGCGCATCAAGAAGATCTCCGGCCCGAACCTGCACCGCAACTGGGTGATGATCCCGCACGTGACGCAGTTCGAAGATGCCGACATCACCGACCTGGAACAGTTCCGCGTCGACAGCAACGCAGCCAACGCCAAGAACAAGGACGCCGTCAAGCTCACCATGCTGGCGTTCGTGATCAAGGCCTCCGTCACCGCGCTGAAGAAGTTCCCGCACTTTAACTCCTCGCTGGACGAGAAGGGCGAGAACCTGATCCTGAAGAAGTACTACAACATCGGCTTCGCCGCCGACACGCCGCAAGGCCTGGTGGTACCGGTGGTGAAGAACGCCGACCAGAAGTCCGTGACCCAGATCGCCAAGGAAATGGGCGAACTGTCGCTGGCCGCGCGCGAAGGCAAGCTGAAACCGACCGACATGCAAGGCGCCTGCTTCACCATCTCCTCGCTGGGTGGCATTGGCGGCACCGCCTTCACCCCGATCGTGAACGCACCGGAAGTGGCGATCCTCGGCCTGTCCAAGTCCTCGATGAAGCCAGTATGGGACGGCAAGCAGTTCGTGCCGCGCCTGATGCTGCCGCTGTCGCTGTCCTACGACCACCGCGTGATCGACGGCGCATCCGGCGCACGCTTCGCTGCATACCTGGCCGAAGTGCTGGCCGATATGCGCAAGATCCTGCTGTAAGGAGAGCGCGATGATCGAAGTTAAAGTACCGAACATCGGCGACTTCAAGGACGTTGAAGTGATCGAACTGCTGGTCAAGGTTGGCGACACCGTCAAGGTCGACCAGTCCCTGGCCACCGTCGAATCCGACAAAGCCTCGATGGAAATCCCATCGACCCACGCCGGCGTGATCAAGGAAATCAAGATCAAGGTCGGCGACAAGGTCAACGAAGGCTCCGCGCTGCTGATGCTGGAAGAGGGCGCCGGTGCCGGCGCCGCCACGCCAGCCGCCGCCCCGGCTCCCGCCGCCGCGGCACCCGCACCGGCTGCGGCGCCAGCCCCGGCCGCGCCGGCTGCGCCAGCGGTGGCGCCGGCTGCCGGCGGCTACGCCGGCCAGGTCGACATCACCTGCGACATGATGGTGCTGGGCGGCGGTCCTGGCGGCTACTCCGCCGCCTTCCGCTCCGCAGACCTGGGCATGAACACCGTGCTGGTCGAGAAATACGCGACCCTGGGCGGCGTCTGCCTGAATGTCGGCTGCATCCCATCGAAAGCCCTGCTGCACCTGGCCGCCGTGATCGACGAGACCAGCCACATGGCCAAGAACGGCGTCACCTTCGCCAAGCCCACGGTCGACATCGACCAGGTGCGCAGCTACAAGGAAGGCGTCATCAAAAAGATGACCACCGGCCTGGCCGGCATGGCCAAGATGCGCAAGGTGAACGTAGTGCAGGGCGTAGGCCAGTTCCTCAGCCCGAACCACATCGAAGTCACCGCAGCCGACGGCAGCAAAAAGGTCGTGCAGTTCAAGCAAGCCATCATCGCCGCCGGTTCCAGCGTGGTGAAGCTGCCATTCGTCCCTGAAGACAACCGCATCGTCGACAGCACCGGCGCGCTCGAACTGCGCTTCATGCCGAAGAAGATGCTGGTCATCGGCGGCGGCATCATCGGCCTGGAAATGGCCACCGTGTACAGCACTTTCGGCGCGCGCATCGACGTGGTCGAAATGATGGACGGCCTGATGCAAGGCGCCGACCGCGAAGCCGTGAAAGTCTGGCAGAAGTACAACGAAAAGCGCTTCGACCGCATCATGACCAAGACCAAGACCGTCGGCGTGGAAGCGCTGCCGGAAGGGATCAAGGTCACGTTCGAAGCCGCCGAAGCCGGCGCCACCGCACCAGAGCCGCAGATTTACGACATGGTCCTGGTCGCAGTCGGCCGCAGCCCGAACGGCAAGAAGCTCGCAGCGGATAAAGCCGGCGTGATCGTCACCGACCGTGGCTTCATCAACGTCGACAGCCAGATGCGCACCAATGTGCCGCACATCTTCGCCATCGGCGACATCGTCGGCCAACCGATGCTCGCGCACAAAGCCGTGCACGAAGCCCACGTCGCCGCCGAAGCAGCGCACGGCGAGAAGGCCCACTTCGACGCCAAGATCATCCCATCGGTGGCCTACACCGATCCGGAAGTGGCATGGGCCGGCATCACCGAAGACGAAGCCAAAGCCAAAGGCATCAAGGTCGAGAAAGGCCACTTCCCATGGGCAGCCAGCGGCCGCGCGGTCGCGAACGGCCGTGACGAAGGCTTCACCAAGCTGCTGTTCGACGCCGAGACCCACCGCATCATCGGCGGCACGATTGTCGGCACCCACGCCGGCGACATGATCGGCGAGATCGCACTGGCCATCGAAATGGGCGCCGACGGCATCGACATCGGCAAGACGATTCACCCGCACCCGACCTTGGGCGAATCGATCGGCATGGCCGCCGAAGCCTACGAAGGCGTCTGCACCGACCTCCCGCCCCCACGCAAACGCTAAAGCAACTTTTGTCCGCCCTGGGGTCAGGAAGAAAAGTGGACATTTCTCTGTAGTTATCGCGCAGCTTCGGCTGCGCGTATTCTTTGTACTGTCTTGGTCGATACCTGGAAGTGCTTGGCGATCTCGGCCGGGCTGTAGCATCCCGCCTGCAGGGCCTGGGCAATGGCTTGCTGGCGGTCCAGCTTGCCATTGGGCGCGGGCAGGGGCGGTGGCTTGAGCGGGTCGCGTCCGCCAATACCGGCCGCCACGAACTCGCAGAAGGCGCCGATGCGCTCGCGATCGGTCTCGCCATGGAAGCGCTGGAGAATGGTTTCCGTATCCAGCCAGGCGGGTGGCGCGGCAAGTCCGGCGGTGGCCCGATAACTGCTCCAGCCCCATTCGCCGGCGCCAGCCACCAGGCCTGCGCGCACCGGGTTCAGCGGGATGTAGCGCGCCAGTTCCAGGAAATGCGACTCGTCCTCCAGCAGCACCGAATGGAAGCGCCCCTGCAGCACGTGCCCGCTCAACTCATGCCGCACATTGAACGCCTGCGCGTACAGGCAATTAATGTAATGCATAGCCTCCGACAGGTTGGTGATCGGGGTCTCCACCAGCATGTGGTAGTGGTTCGGCATCTGGCAAAACGCATGACAGGCGAAGCCGAAGCGCTCGGCCGCCCGCTCGACAATGGACTGCCAGCTCAGGTAGTCGAACTTGTCGCGGAAGATGTTGGCCTTGCGGTTGCCACGCGCGGTGACGTGGTGCAAAGCGCCAGGGAATTGGGTGCGTGGTGGTCGGCTCATTCACCGACGATAGCACTCCAAAAATGCGGCAATCTGATCTAGATCAGACCAAAGACGGGGCCGGAGGAAAAATGTCCACTTTTCTTCCTGACCCCAAAGTGGACATTACTTCTGCAGGCGGTATTGCTCGAAGTTCTGGTTGTAGTCGGCCCAGTTGTCGTCCAGCATTTTGGTGAACTGTTCGATGAAGTAGGCTTTGGCTTCTTCCTTCTTGGCGTTGAAGGCTTCCGGCTCGCCGTTGGCGCGGGCGACCAGGAAGGTGTTGTAGCGGGCGGCGGCGAAGATCAGGGAGGCGCCAACCAGCTGCGGTGCGCCGCGGTTGCTGGCTTCGTGGGCGTTGGCAAGCGCGATGTAGGCGTCGATGTTCTCGAAGAACTTCTGGTCGTCGATTTTCTGCTGTTCGTTCAGTTGCTGTTGCTGTTGGTCGCTCATGTTCTACTACCAAAAAATTACATTAGGGGCGGTCATCCTGACACAGGACGCGCTTTGCTGCAATAAAAAACCGGGCTTTCGGCCCGGTTTGTTGTCAGCTCGCTATGAAGCGCTCTGGTATTTCAATGCCGCCGCTATTGGCAGCTTCCGCATAGGCCTTGAGTTCGTTGATCGCCGCGTCCAGGTGTTCCTTGTTCGGGTTTTCCTGGAAGCCTTTGATGCGCTCATTGATCGTGGCGACTTTCCTGCTCCATTCGAGCCGATCGACCTTGCTCATACATCCTCCTACTGTAGTTATGTTTTTCAGGAGTCCAGTATCGGGCAGCGGGCCAAGCCCGCACCGTGCGCTGCCGCACACAGGCTCAGCGCTTCAGCACGCCGTGCAGGAAGAGGTCGACGCCTTGCTCGATTTCCTCAGGCGTGGTGGCCACGCCGCAGCGCGAGTCGAACAGGAAGCGGCGCAGCTGGTCGCCCATCAGGCAGTTCATGAAATAGACGGCCAGCCGCTCGGGCGGCGCCGGGGTGTCGAGCTGGGCGCTGATGTCGGGCCGGGCGAAGTAGCGTGCCAGCAGTTCGCGCGTCTGGCGCGGGCCGGCGTCCCAGAATGCTTCCGCCAGGTCGGGATTGGCGTGCGCTTCGGCCACCACGATCTGGTACAGCGCGGTGGCGCTGGGCGTGCTGACCAGGCTGTGGAAGCGCATGCCGAATTCCAGCAGGGTGTCGCGGATAGGGCGGTTCTGGCTTTCCATGCCGATCGGCTCGAAGGCGCCGGCGCGGTAGCGCAGCAGGATGGCCTTGAGCAGGCCGGCCTTGCCGCCGAACTTCACATAGATGGTGCGCACGGCCACCCGTGCTTCCTTGGCGATGGCTTCCAGGCTGACCTTGCTGTAACCCTTTTCCAGGATCAGGCGTGCTGCCGTATCCATCAGGTCATTCAGGCGTGCCTCGGCCTCGGCGGCCTTGGGGCGGCCGGCTTTGACTGGCTCAGGGAGTTGTTCGACAGACATGATTGAAAACCGTACGTAATGCCCGGAGGCTATCAGATACGAACACTTTATTCCAATTTAAAATGAAATGCAATCGTTTCATTTCTTGACTTTCGTCATGGCTTGACGAATAATGCAATGAACTCATTTCATTTTTAGGGAGCTTTCCCCATGTCCCAGCACAACCAAGCTGAACAAAAAGTGCTCAGCGCCGTCCCGGCGGCTGCTACCCCTCCCAACCGCCGCGTCCTGGTGATTGCCGGCCTGATCGCCCTGGCAGCGCTGGTGGCTGGCGGCCGCATGTGGTACCGCAGCCATCACTATGTGGAAACCGAGAATGCCTACGTCGCCGGCCACGTGCATCCGGTGTCGGCGCGCATTGCCGGCGTGGTGACCAAGGTGCTGGTGGACGATAACCAGCTGGTGAAGGCGGGCGATGTGATCGCCGAACTCGATCCTTTCGACCAGCAGGTGAAGGTGGAGCAGATCCAGGCCCAGATCGCCAGCGTGCAGCAGCAGATCCTGCAGGCCGACGCCCAGGTGGCGCAGGTGAACGCGCAGGCCAGCGCCGCCGCCGCGCAGATCGCGCAGTCGCAGGCCAACCTGGTGCGTGCATCGCAGGATGCGGAGCGCTACGGCCAGCTGTACACCAGCCAGATGAAGGCTGTCTCGAAAGCCGAACTGGATGCCGCCAACGCCGCCCGCGCCAGCGCCACCGCCGATGTGGCGGCGCGCAAGGACAGCGCCGCCGCCGCCAAGGCGCAGATCGGCGCCGCCACGTCCGCGCGCGAGGTGCTGAAGGCGCAAGTCAAGGTGCTGCAGGTGCAGCTGAAGGACGCGCAGCAGCAGCTGGCCTACAACCGCATCCTGGCGCCGGTCACCGGCCGCGTGGGCAAGCGCAACCTGGAAGTGGGCCAGCGCGTGCAGCCGGGCCAGCAGCTGGTGGCCCTGGTGCAGGACAATGTCTGGGTCACCGCAAACTTCAAGGAAACCCAGCTGGCGGACATGCGCGTGGGCCAGCAGGTCCACTTGAGCATCGATGCGCTGCCGGGCAAGGAACTGGTCGGCCGCGTCGATTCGTTCTCGCCAGCCTCCGGCGCGCAGTTCGCGCTGCTGCCGGCCGATAACGCCACCGGCAACTTCACCAAGATCGTGCAGCGCGTGCCGGTCAAAATCACCCTCAAGCCGGAAGACCTGAAAGCCTACGAGGGCCGCCTGGTGCCGGGCATGTCCGCCATCGCTGAAGTCAATATCTCGTCGAACGCAAAATGAGCGCCCCAATGACGGTGCCTGAAGGCCCGGTCTCCGCCCGTACCTGGATCGCCGTCGCAGCGGGCATGCTGGGCGCCTTCATGGCGGTGCTGGACATCCAGATCACCAACTCCTCCCTGCGCGACATCCTGGGCGCGCTGAACGCCACGCAGGAAGAGGGCTCCTGGATTTCGACCGCCTACCTGGTGGCCGAGATCATCGTGATCCCGCTGACGGCGCTGCTGACGCGCACCTTCGGCCTGCGCGGCTACATGATGGGCACCACCGCCTTGTTCCTGGTCTTCTCCACCCTGTGCGGCGCGGCCTGGAACCTGGAAAGCATGATCCTGTTCCGCATGATGCAGGGCTTCACCGGCGGCGCGCTGATCCCGATGGCGATGACCCTGGTCATGGCCAAGCTGCCGGCCTCCAAGCGCGCGGTCGGCATGGCCATTTTCGGCCTGACGGCAACGCTGGCGCCCTCCATGGGCCCGACCCTGGGCGGCTACCTGAGCGAGCTGTATGGCTGGCCGTCGATCTTCTACATCAACTGGGTGCCGGGCCTGCTGCTGATTGCCGGCGTGGCATGGGGCCTCGATCCGGAAGAGCGCAAGCTGAAGGAGCTGCTGAACGCCGACTGGCTGGGCATCGCCTTCATGGCGCTGGGCCTGGGCTGCCTGACCATCTTCCTGGAAGAGGGCAACAGCAAGGACTGGTTCGAGTCGGGCTTTATCATCACCTTCGCCGGCCTGGCGCTGGTGGGCCTGCTGGGCTGGGTGGTAACGAGCGCCATGCGCCCGCAGCCTTTCGTCAACCTGGGCCTGTTCGCGCAGCGTAACTTCCTGGTCGCTTCCGCGCTGGCGGCGGTGATGGGCATGGGTTTGTACGGCTCGTCGTTCCTGCTGCCGCTGTACCTGGGCCAGATCGCCGGCTACTCGCCGATGCAGATCGGCGAAGTGATCATGTGGGCCGGCTTGCCGCAGCTGTTCATCATGCCGTTCGCGGCCAAGCTGTCGATGAAGGTCGATAACCGCATCCTGTGCTCGATCGGCCTGGGGCTGTTCGGCGTGTCCTGCATCATGAACGGCTATATGGATGCCACCACCGGCTACGACCAGCTGCTGCTGTCGCAGGTGGTGCGCGCGCTGGGCCAGCCTTTCGTCATGCTCACGCTGTCGAACTTCGCCATGAACGGCATTGCGCCGAAGGATACGCCGTCCGCCTCCAGCCTGTTCAACATGATCCGCAACCTGGGCGGCTCGATCGGCATCGCCCTGCTGGCGACCCAGCTGACGCAGCGCGAGCACTTCCACTCGGCGCGTCTGGGCGAGGCGGTGAACGGCTTCTCCGCCGCCACCCAGCTGCGCCTGGACCAGCTGACGCAGAATTTCATCAGCAAGGGCTTCGACCCGGTCACCGCGGCCGACAAGGCGCTGAAGGCGGTGGATGGCATCGTGCGGCGCGAATCGTATGTGATGGCCTATAACGACGGCTTCCTGATCGTGGGCGGCATCCTGCTGTCCTGCATCCTGATCCTGTGGCTGTCCGACAAAGTCAAATCGCCCTCGGGCGGCGGCGCTGGTGCGCACTGAAAGAGAGAAAGACTATGAACATCAAGATGATTGCAATGGCAGTAAGCGCAGCGGCCGTGCTGGCCGGCTGCGGCACCGTGGGCAGCGACTTCAAGGCCCCGGCCGACGTGAAGGAGCAAGCGTTCCGCCACGCCGCGCCTGGCGCCGCCAGCGAAGCGCAACTGCCGGCGCAGTGGTGGACCGTGTTCGGCGATGACACGCTGAACCGGCTTGAGCACCAGGCCCTGCGCGACAGCCCGACCGTGAAGGCGGCGGCGCAGCGCCTGTTCCAGGCCGAAGCGCAACTGGGCCTGGCGCGCGCCAGCCAGCTGCCTTCCGTTACTGTGAGCACGGGCGTTTCCAACTCGCGCACCTCGGCCAATACTTCGCAAGGCATCGCGCTGGGCCATCGCTCGATCCACGGCAACAACTACTCGGTCGCCGCCGGCTTCTCGTATGAGCTGGACCTGTTCGGCCGCGTGCGCCGCGCCGTGGAATCGGCCGACGCGCAAGCCCTGGCCGCGCGCCATGACCGCGACGGCGTGCTGTTGCTGCTGTCCTCGCAGATCGCCACCACCTACTGGCAGCTGCGCGGCCTGGATGCCGAAATGGCCATCCTGCGCGGCGCCCTGGCCACCCGCAAGGAAACCGAAGAACTGGTGAACGCCCGCTTCAACGCCGGCCTGTCGAATGAACTCGATACGTCGCGCGCCCGCATCGAACGCGCCAACGCCGAAGCCGACCTGGAAGAAGTGCAACGTCAGCGCAACACGCTGGAGCACGCGCTGGCCGTGCTGGTGGGCGCCTCGCCGAGCAGCATGCAGCTGCCCGCCGCCGCAGCCACTGAGCTGCCGGCGCCGCCGGTAATTCCGGCCGGCCTGCCGGCCAGCCTGCTGTCGCACCGTCCCGACCTGGCAGCCAGCGTCGCCACCCTGCGCGCGACCAATGCCAATGTCGGCGTGGCGGAAGGCGCGTTCTACCCATCGCTCAGCCTGACCGGCAATTTCGGTTTCGCATCGGAGAGCCTGGGCGACATCAGCAAAGGTGGCTCGCGCGTCTTCAGCGCCGGCCCGCTGGCACTGTCGCTGCCGATCTTCGACGGCGGCCGCAACCAGTCCAACCTGACCGCCGCCAAGGCGCGCTACGAAGAAGCCGTGGCCAACCACGAAGGCAAGCTGCTGACCGCGCTGCGCGAAGTGGAAGACGCCCTGTCCGACCTGCAGCAGCGCACCCAGCAAGGCAAGGCGCAATTGACGTCGCGCCAGGCCGCCAGCCGCGCCTACGACGTGGCCCGCGCCCGCTACGAGCGCGGCATCAGCACCTACCTCGACGTCACCGACGCCCAGCGCAGCGCCCTGGCCGCCGACCGCGCCGCCGCGCAAATCAACACCCAGCGCCTGCTCGCCACCGTCAGCGTCGCGCGCGCCCTGGGCGGAGGCTGGCAAGCCCAGCAATAAAAAAATGGGGACGGAAAAAAATGGGGACGTACCCCATTTTTCGCTGCGCGAAAAATGGGGT
>NZ_JAYSCO010000079.1:0-24950 GCF_041914865.1 Pseudoduganella sp.
CGGCGCCCGCGCCAGCCGCCCGCCCGGCCGGCGCCGGCGACGCGCTGTCGGCCGCCCTCGGCGCGCTGCAGGCCCAGCCTGCCGACAGCAGCGCCGCCCCGATCACCGCCAAGGATGGCGCCAGCTTGCTGGCCGACAGCCAGCGCCCGCACAGCGACGCCGCCGCCCTGCCCGGCTTCCGCAGCGTGCTGGCCAACACCGCCAGCCAGGCCGCCAATGCCGACGTGCTGCGCCTGACCGGCCAGCCCGAGCAGTGGCAGCAGCCGCTGCGCGCCGCCCTCGGCGACCGCCTGCAGCTGCAGCTGGCGCGCAACGACGAACGCGCCGTGATCCGCCTCGAACCGCCCAATATGGGCAGCGTGGAAATCTCGGTGCGCCACAGCGGCGGCGCCCTGCAGGTGAATATCGCGGCCAGCCACTCCGAAGTGCTGCGCCAGCTGAACACCATTGGCGACGCCGTGCGCCAGGACCTGTCGCAGCGCCAGTTCAGCGACGTGGCCGTGACGGTTTCTTCGAGTAGCGCGCGCAACCTCGCCGACGGCGGCGGACAGCAGCGCCAACAGCAATCCGAGCAACAGCGCCAGCCGGGCCGCGCCCTGGACGACGCCGAAGCCGGCACCACCACTTTTGCCATGTTGAGCGAGCGGGAGTAAGCCTTAGATGAATAAAAAACTGGTCCTGATCCTGGTTGCCGTGCTGCTGCTCGGCGCGGGCGCCGCCGGCGGCGCCGTCTGGTACCTGAAGGGCAATGCCGCGGCCCCGGCCGCGTCGGCGTCGGCCAAGGCGGCCGAAGAGAAGAAACCCGGCGAGCCGCTCAAGTACCTGACCATCGAGAAAGTCATCGTCATGCTGCGCCGCCAGCCGGGCGATACCGTGCCGCACTACATGTCGTGCGACCTGGTGATCTCGACCACCGTCAAGCAAGAAAAAGAAGCCAAGGAAGCGCTGCCGATGCTGCGCAGCGTGGCCGTGCGCGCCCTGTCGGCGCTGCCGATGGAAAAGGCGGCCATGATGACGATCGACCAGTTTGTCGAAGAACTCAACAAAGCCTACGATGAAACCTATGCGAAGGAACAGCGCGAGCGCCCCTTCCAGCAGGTGATGATCGGCAAATTGATCCTGGAGTAAAGAGGCTGCCATGGGTTTGGTGGTGGACAGCATTGCAGATCCCTACGCCGAGAGCTACTCGGCGGTGAGCGTGGCCGACGAGCAGAAACACCTGCTCGCCTACGCCCCGCTGGTCAAGCGCATCGTGCGCCAGCTGAACTCGCAGGTGCAGGGCGCCATCGACCGCGACGACATGGAACAGATCGGCCTGATGGGCCTGCTCGAAGCCCTGCGCCGCTACGGCGAGCCCGATGCCGCTTTCGGCAGTTATGCCGCGCTGCGCGTGCGCGGCGCCATCCTCGATGAGCTGCGGCGCCAGGACTGGCGCCCGCGCGCGGTGCGCCAGCACAGCCACAAGATGCGCGACGCGGTGCGCGAGCTGACGCGCAAGCTGGGACGCGAGCCGACCGAGCAGGAAACCATGGCCGCGCTCGGCCTGTCGCCCGAGGATTACCAGGCCTACCTGCTGGACGAGAACGCGGAAACCATCGCCAGCTTCGACGAAATCCTGCAGGACACCCTGGCCGACACCGGCAGCGTGGCCGGGCCGGAAGAACAGCTGATGATACGGCGCAGCCTGGAACAGGCGCTGAACGGCCTCGACGAGCGCGAGCAGCGCGTGGTGCAGATGTATTACGAATTCGAGCTGAGCTACAAAGAAATCGCCGCCGTGCTGGACCTGACCGACGCCCGCGTCTGCCAGCTGAACAAGGCGGCCCTGAACAAGATGAAAGCCGTGCTGACTTCCTGAAGCCGGCGCAGCGGATACAAGACCATTCGAAAGGCATAAACCATGCAGCAACTCCTTGGCATCATGATCGTTTTCGGCTCTGTCTTTGGCGGCTACGCCATGATGGGTGGCCATTTCCACGCGATCTGGCAGCCACTGGAGCTGCTCGTCATTGCCGGGGCCGGCATTGGCGCCTTCATCATCGGCAATCCGCGCCACGTGCTGACGGAAACCAATGTGCAGCTCAAGCACCTGATGTCGAGCAAGAAGTACGACTCCGAATTCCAGCGCCAGTTGCTGCTGCTGATGTACGAACTGCTGCAGCTGGCCGCCGGCGGCCTGAAGGCACTCGACGCGCACGTCGAAGCCCCGAAGGAAAGCCCGCTGTTCCAGCGCTACCCGCTGATCCTGGATGACCAGAAGCTGCTCGCCTTCATCGTCGACAACTTCCGCCTGATGGCCATGGGCAAGATCAATGCGCACGAGCTGGAAGGCGTGCTGGAGCAGGAACTGGAAGCCATCCACGAGGAACTGACGCAGCCGGCCAAATCGCTGGGCAAGATCGGCGAGGCGATGCCGGGCTTCGGTATTCTGGCGGCAGTGCTCGGCATCGTGATCACCATGGGCACGGTGGGCGAAGGCGCCACCTCGGCCGAGATCGCCGAGCACGTGGGCGCGGCCATGGTCGGTACCTTCATCGGTATCTTCTTCTGCTACGGCGTGCTGGACCCGATTTCCAATATGATGAAACAGCTGATCGCGCAGGAAGCCTCGACCATGGAGTGCGTGAAAGTGGTGCTGGTGACCCACGTCGCCGGCAAGCCGCCGCTGCTGGCGATCGACGCCGGCCGCCGCCTGGTGCAGCTGAACATCAAGCCAAGCTTCGCCCAGCTCGAAAGCTGGATCAATGCAATGGAAGGCGGCGACGAGCCGGAGTCGAACTCGCGCCGAGGAGGTGGCCGTGCTAAAGCCGCATGACAAGCACCATGAGCAAACCATCGTCAAACGCGGTGGTGGCAAGCACAAGCACGACGACCACGGCGGCGCCTGGAAAGTAGCGTTCGCCGACTTCTGCCTCGCGCTGATGTGCCTGTTCCTGGTGCTGTGGCTGATGGCAGTGCGCAATACAGAAACCCTGGAACACGTGATGACCCAGGCCGACGGCAGCAAGACCGACGTCGGCAAGGGCGTGATGCCGGAACAGGTGGGCGGCCCGCGCGGCAGCCTGATCGAACGCTTCCCGATGCCGCGCACCGGCAACACCGACGTCGACGGCAACGCCACCCAGGGCTTCAACAAGAGCCCGACCAATACCGCGGAAGAGCGCGTCAAGTACGAAAAGCCGGAAGACCTGAAGCTGCTGGCCAAGACCCTGGGCGAAATGAGTGAACAGGCCGGCCTGGCCAAGAACCTGGAATCGATGATCACGCCCTACGGCCTGCGCGTGATGTTGCACGATACCGACAACCAGGGCATGTTCGTGCGCGGCTCGGCCGTGCCGACCGACAAGTTCGCCAAGCTGCTGCAAGGCATGGGCCTGCTGTTCGCGCGCATGGAAAACCAGATGCTGATCGTCGGCCACACCGACTCCTCGCAATACGCCGACACCAGCTACAAAGCTTTCTCCAACTGGAACCTGTCCAGCAACCGCGCCATGTCGGCGCGCGCCCAGCTGCTGGCCGGCAGCATGCCGCAGGACAGCGTGCTGCAGGTGGTGGGCATGGCCGACCGTGCGCCGATCGATGCCAAAAGGGCCGATGCTGGCGTTAACCGCCGTATCGAGCTGCTGATCCTGACCACTGCCCAGGCGCAAAACATCTCCGATATGTTTGGCATGCCGAGCAGCAAGACTGCTATCATCCGGGAATCGGATTTGCCCGAACCCGGCCTGCTCCAGCAATTGCGCCAGCAAATGCTGCCTGGCAAGGGGAAGAGCGATGGCAATTAATGTTAAGACAAGAGGAAACCGGATGAGGATTTCCACCACCACCCCCGGCGCACCGGTGCAGAGCGTCAGCGACGCCGCCCCGGCCGACAGCGCGCGCCCGGCCGCCGCCCCGGCCGCCCAGCGCGAGCTGGAATCGGCCGTGCTGCAGCCGGCCCTGCAAGCCCTGAAGGAAATGGGCGACGTCGACCATGAGCGCGTGGCCCAGCTGCGCGACGCCCTGGCCAAGGGCGAACTGCCGTTCGACGCCGGCAAGCTGGCCGGCCTGATCCAACGTTTCCACAAAGGCGAGCAGTGACCGAGATTTCGCGCCAGGACGCCATGCGCCAGCTGCTGGACGGCATTGCCGCCGACCTGCACGATTACCAGCGCATGCTGGACCTGATTGCCCAGCAATTCGAAGCGGCGATCCGCCACCAGAGCGCACGCCTGGGCGAGATTGCGCAAGAGATTGGCGCCCTGGTCGATGTGCTGCAGGCGCGCCGCGCCCAGCGCGTCGAACTGGCCACGCGCCTGGTCGGCCCCCAGCCTTCGATGGAACAGGTGTTCACCCTGCTCAAGCCGGAACCGCGCGCACGCCTGGAAAACGACTGGGCGCAGCTGGAAGGCATGGTGCAGGTGGCGCGCGAAATGGGCCGCCGCAATGCCGAGCTGCTGGCCGAGCAATATACGATCATGCAGCGCGTGCTGCACGGCGACGACCAAACCTATGAGCCGGTCTGACTTCACGCCTTACAGGCCGTTTACGCCCGCTGCCAGCGCCACCGCGGCGACACAGGCCACCGCGCCCACCGTCGCCACCGCCGCCACCTTCGCCACCGCCAGCAATGTGCGCGCCACGCGCCCGCTGCTGCCGGCCGCCTTCGCCGCCCAGCCCGCCAGCCCGGCCGGCGGCGCCAACGCCACCTTCCGCCAGGTGCACGCCGAGGTAGCGCGCTACCTGGCCGCCAGCGACGCGCCAGCCAGCGACGCCGCCGGCGCCGGCAGCGCCCTGAATGCCGACGGCGCCGCCCTGCGCGCCCGCCTGGCGGCGCGCGCCATCGGCGGCAGCGATATGGCTGCCGAGGGCGTCAGCGAAGCGAGCCAGCAAGCCTTCCTGCAGGCGATCCGCCCGCACGCCGAAGCGGCCGCCGCGCGCCTGGGCGTAGCGCCGGAACTGGTGGCCGCCCACGCGGCGCTGGAATCTGGCTGGGGCCGCCACGCCCCGGGCAACAATATGTTCGGCATCAAGGCCGGCGGAAACTGGCAAGGCGCGGTGCAGGCCCTGGCCACGCTGGAAGTGGAAGACGGCACCGCGGTCGCGCGCACCGAGCGCTTCCGCGGCTACGGCGACCTGGCCAGTTCCTTCCACGATTATGCCGGCCTGCTGCTGGACAACCCGCGCTACCGGCGCGCCCTCAATACCGGCAGCGACGCGCACGCCTTCGCCCAGGCCCTGCAGGCCGGCGGCTACGCCACCGACCCGGCCTACGCCGACAAGCTGGGCAAGGTCGCCGCCAGCATCAAGGCAAGTCAGCCGGTTCGACCGTCCCCGCTTCGGTAACGCGCGCCCGGATCAGGGTGCCGCTGCTGTTCTTGACGCGGATGACGGCGCCGCGCACCCCATTGTCGAGCGCCTCGCCCGTCATCGTCACCTCGATATTGTCGCGCCGCGCCACGATGCGCACCTGGTCGCCGCGCTTGACCAGCTGCGGCGCCGCCAGCATGTTCTGGCGCAGGATTTCCCCGTTGCGGATGGTGCGCCGCGCCGCCATCCCCTCCACCTCCGTCAAATCGGAAAAAGTGTCGGGAATGAGGGTGATGTCGTGGCGCACGTGCAACAAGTCTAAAGGCGACAGAATTTTGCCTGCAGTTAAATCACTAGCCGCTACGGCAACCTTTGCCGACACCCTGGCGCGCACCATGAACTCAAAACGCCAACCTTGCAAGCTTGGGCAAACGGCAACGAAACGCATGCGCCCGATGCCGCGCGGATCGAGGCTTTCCACCCGCGCGCCAGAGGGACAAGGCGGGATAACACGGTTATTGCGCACCACTTCGATCTCATACTTCGGCTCCAGCCAGCGCTGGTTCTCTGAGTGGCTTTGCAATTGATTTTTCGCAGCTTCTTGCACCTTGTTTAACAGATCTTCTACTTGTGAAGCGCTTGCCGTCGAACTAATTATAATTCCCATAAGCAACAATGCATGGAAAAGCTGTACAATGGGATTGTTGGACATGGGCAATACCTTTAGTATGTAAATTCGCTGGGACATTACCAGAGGGGAGTAACAATGGCCATTAATTTCAAAGACGCGCTCGGCCTGCATGCGGACGCACTGGAATTGCGTGCGCAGCGCACCCGCATCCTCGCGTCCAACATCGCCAACGAGAACACACCCGGCTTCGCCGCCCAGGATATTGACTTCAAGGAGTCGCTGGCGCGCGTGGAAGCGGAAGCGGCCGGCGAGCCCATCCTCGACGGCGACGGCGAGACCAAATTCCGCGTGCCCTACCACCCCACCGGCGACGGCAACACCGTCGAGATCGGCGTGGAGCAGGCCGCATTCTCGCAAAACGCCACCGATTTCGCCACCAGCCTGACCTTCATCAACATGAAGCTGCGCGGGCTGGCCAAGGCCATCAACGGCCAGTAATCCAAAGGGGAGACCCATGAGCTTTAAAGACATTGCGCAAATTGCCGGTTCGGCGATGGCAGCGCAGACCGTGCGCCTGAACACCGTCGCCTCCAACCTGGCCAACGCCGACTCGGTGGCCGGCAGCGAGAACGAAACTTACCGCGCCCGCAAGCCGGTGTTCGCGGCGGTGATGAACGACAACCTCGACGCCTCGGCCGGCGGCCGCGTGCAGGTGCTGGACGTGGTCGAATCGGCTGAGCCGCTGCGCAAGGTGTACGACCCGGGCAACCCGCTGGCCAATGCCGACGGCATGGTGTTCTACCCCAACGTCAACCAGGTGGCCGAGATGACCGACATGATGTCGGCCTCGCGCGCGTTTGAAACCAATGTGGAAGTGCTGGGCCGCATCCGCGGCATGCAGGCTTCCCTGCTCAAGCTGGGTGAAAGCTAATGGAAACCAACCTGTTCACCAACGCGGCCGCGCAAAACGGCAACGCCACCGGTGTCGCGCTGAACGGCGCCTCCAACGAAGGCCGCGACATGTTCACCAAACTGCTGGTGGCGCAGATCCGCAACCAGGACCCGCTGTCGCCGCAAGACCCGGCCCAGTTCGTCCAGCAGCTGACCCAGCTGTCGCAGACCGAGGCGCTGCAGAACCTGGCCAACCTGACCTCGGCCAACGCCTCGGTGCTGCAGTCGATGCAGGTGCTGGCCATGGGCGCCCAGGTCGGCTCCCAGGTCATGGTGCAGACCAATAGCGTCGCCATCGACGGCGACAAGGTGTATGGCGCCGCCACCCTCGGCAGCTCGTCGGCCAAGACCACCCTGGTGCTGACTGGCGCCGGCGGCCAGCAGTACGAGATTGCGCTGGGCACGCTGCCGGCCGGCACCCACGAATTCGTGATCGACCCGGTCAAGCTCGGCTTGCCGAAAGGCCAGTACACGATGCGCGTCGCCAGCGAGGCCAACCCGACCGTGCCGCTGGCCGTGCAGGGCCGCCTCGAAAGCGTCCAGCTCGGCAACGGCGGCAGCATGTCGCTCCTGATCGATACCGTTGGCGAGGTACCGCCGGCGGCCATTACCGCATTCCGGGCCAAAAACCCGACCACTGTTATTTAACGAAAGGTCCCCGCCATGAGTTTCGATATCGCATTGTCCGGCATCCAGGCCATCAACGAGCAACTGGGCACGATTTCCAACAATATCGCCAACGCCGGGACCTACGGCTTCAAGTCGAGCCGCGCCAACTTCGCCTCGCTGCACGCGGGCGCGCAGCCGACCGGCGTGCACATCGGCTCGACCACCCAGTCGATCGGCCTGAACGGCGGCATCCAGGCCACCAACCGCGGCCTGGACGCCCTGATCAACGGCCGCGGCTTCTTCGTCACCAAGGACCTGACCGGCATCACCAACTACACCCGCGTCGGCATCTTCACCAAGGACGCCACCGACTACCTGGTCAACAGCGCCGGCCACCGCGTGCAGGGTTTCTCGCTGACCCCGCCCAGCCTGGTCGCCGGCCCGATGGGCGACATCAAGGTGCCGACCAACCAGCTGGGCGCCAAAGCCACCACCAGCATCGACTTCGTCGCCAACCTGTCGGCTGACTGGCTGGCGCCGGCCGGCGACATCACCACCAAGCTGCCGAACGCCACCGACCCGGCCAATATCATCGTGCCCGATGCCAACATGTACAACATGTCCAAGGTCACCGTGGTGCACGACTCGCTGGGCAAGGAACACACCATCACCCAGTACTTCGTCAAGGACCCGGTGGCGCCGCTGACGGTGAATGTGTACACCGCCGTGGACGGTACCGACATCAGCGGCGGCACGCCATACCAGCTGCTGTTCGACAATACCGGCAAGCTGCTGGAAGACCCGGATGCCGACGGCACCAAGGGCCCGCTGTTCATCAACAACCTGGCCTTCGCGGTACCGCCGGCGGCCGACATGGCGATCGAGCTGGAATACACCGGCACCACCTTCCAGAAAGGCGAATCGACCACCTCGACCAACGCCGCCGACGGCTATGCCGCCGGCAGCTATGTCGGCGTGGAACTGGACCAGGAAGGCAATGTGGTGGCCAAGTACTCGAACGGCGAGAAGCAGGCCATTGCCCGCATCACCCTGGCCACCTTCCCCAACGAGGACGCGCTGACCCCGACCAACGAGACCAGCTGGACCGCCAACGTCCAGTCCGGCACGCCGAACTATTCGGAGCCGGGCAAGGGCGTGGCCGGCGCGCTGACGGTCGCGTCGCTGGAAACGTCGAACGTCGACATCACCGCCGAGCTGGTGGGCCTGATGACGGCGCAGCGCAACTACCAGGCCAACTCCAAAGTGATCACGGCGGAGAACCAGATGCTGCAATCGCTGATGCAGGCGCTGTAAGAGGCGGACTGAATGGACGCGCTGATCTACACCGCGATGAGCGGCGCCGAGCGGGCCATGCGTGGCCAGCAGGTGCATGCCAACAACCTCGCCAACCTCGACACCAACGGCTTCCGCGCCAACCTGGAGCTGGCGCAGGCGGCCAAGCTGCCCGGCTACGGCTACGACGACCGCCACATGTCGCAGCTGCAGGCCAACGCCATCACCGACCGCCAGGGCACCCTGCGCTCGACCGGCCGCGAGCTCGACATCGCGATTTCCGGCCCCGGCTACTTCGCGGTGCAGGGCCCGACCGGTGAAGGCTATACCCGCGCCGGCGCCATCACGCTCGATGCCGACGGCACCATGACGGTGAACGGCATGCAGCTGCTGGGCGAAGGCGGCCCGATCACCCTGCCCATCCACCGCAAGGTGGAAATCGGCCAGGATGGCACGGTCTCGATCCTCGGCCCGGGCGCCGACGCGCAACTGCAGGTGATCGACAAGATCAAGCTGGTGCGCGCCGAAGCATCCGAGCTGACCAAGAACGAAGCGGGCCTGCTGGTCGCGCGCGACGGCCAGCAGCTGAACGCCGACGCCACGGTGCAGGTCAAAGCGGGCCACCTCGAAGGCGCCAATGTGTCGGCCATCGAAGAAATGGTGGCCACCATGAGCCTGAACCGCACCTTCGAAATCCAGATGAAATTGTTCAAAGCCGCCGACACCATGAACGAGGTCGGCAACAAGCTGATCAGCGGCTAACCAGGAGAGACAAATGAATCCAGCAATGTGGATCAGCAAGACCGGCGTGCAAGCGCAAGACGCCAAACTGCAGGCCATCGCCAACAACCTGGCCAACGCCAACACGGTCGGCTTCAAGCGCGACCGCGTGGTGTTCGAAGACCTGTTCTACTCGATCGACCAGCAGCCCGGTGCCCAGCGCGCCGACAACAATACCCTGGCGCCATCGGGCGTGCAGATGGGTAACGGCACCCACCTGGTCGGCACCCAGAAGATTTTCACCACCGGCAACCTGCAAACCACCAATAACGCGCTCGACGTGGCGGTGATGGGCAACGGCTTCCTGCAGGTGCGCCGCCCGAGCGGCGAACCAGCCTACACCCGCGCCGGCCAGCTGCAGATCGACGCCAACGGCGTGCTGGTCAACGCCTCCGGCCTGCCGCTGGTGCCGCAGATCACCGTGCCGGCCAATGCCACCGCCATCACCATCGGCGAGAACGGCACCGTCTCGGCCACCGTGCCGGGCAACACCGCGCCGACCGAGCTGGGCCAGCTGACCCTGACCTCCTTCATCAACCCGACCGGCCTGCAGGCCCTGGGCGAGAACCTGTTTGCCGAAACCCCGGCCTCCGGCGCCCCGACCGAAGGCCGCCCCGGCGACGCCCAGTTCGGCAAGATCAAGCAAGGCGCGCTGGAAGGCTCCAACGTGCAGGTGGTGGAAGAGATGGTGGACATGATCGCTGCCCAGCGCACCTACGAAATGAACACCAAAGTCCTGACCGCAGCGGATAATATGCTGCAATACCTGGCCCAGGCTGCACGCTGATGAAAACCGCCCTGCCCGCGCTGGCACTCCTGTTGTTGGCGGGCTGCAATGCCCTCCAGCCCCAGGTGCGCCCGGCGCCCTTCGACGAAGCGCCGGCCCTGGCGCGCAGCGCCCAGCCGCGCGGCAGCTCGGGCGGCGTCTTCAACCCGGACAGCGGCATGTCGCTGACCTCGGACAGCCGCGCCTTCCGCGTCGGCGACGTGGTCACCGTGATCCTGCAGGAAACCACGCAAGCGTCCAAGAGTGCCGGCACCACCATGGCCAAGGATTCCAGCGTCGGCATTGCCCCGCCCAGCCTGCTGGGCAAGACGTTCCCCAAAGCCGGCGTCGACATCTCGGCCCAGCGCGCCTTCCAGGGCGACGCCTCGAGCACCCAGCAGAACGCCCTGAGCGGCGCCATCACCGTCATCGTGCAGGAAGTGATGCCGAACGGCTTGCTGAAAGTGGCCGGCGAAAAAGTACTGACCCTGAACCAGGGCGAAGAATTCGTGCGCCTGCGCGGCTTCCTGCGCGCGGCCGACATCGACGCCAACAACCAGGTGTCGTCGCAGCGCATCGCCAACGCCCGCATCGCCTACGGCGCCCAGGGCTCGCTGGCGGAAACCAATACCCCGGGCTGGCTGACCCGTTTCTTCCTCGGCCCCTTGATGCCTTTCTGAGGTGATGTGTATGTTTGGCTTTTACCCCGGTAAACCTGGGTCCGACCCAAGGGTCGGACCCGCAGTACGCGGCAGCCGCCAGCCAAGGGTCAGGCCCTTGGGCCTGACCCGGGTTTACCGGGTCGCGGCCGCCCTGCTGCTGGCCCTCGCCCTGCCCGCGACCGCCGCCCCCCAGCTGCGCAACCTGGTCGCCATCGAAGGCGTGCGCGAGAACCCGCTGGTCGGCTACGGCCTGGTGGTCGGCCTGAACGGCTCCGGCGACTCGACCCAGGTCAAATTCGCCAGCCAGTCCGTGGTCAACATGCTCAAGCAGTTCGGCGTCAAGCTGCCCGACGGCGCCGACTCCAAGAGCAAGAACGTGGCCGCCGTCATGGTCTCGGCCGTGTTCCCGCCCGGCTACCGGCGCGGCCAGCCGATCGACGTCACCGTCTCCTCGCTGGGCGACGCCAAGAGCCTGCGTGGCGGTTCCCTGCTGCTGACCCCGCTCAAAGCCGCCGACAATGAAGTCTACGCGCTGGCCCAGGGCAATGTGGTGGTGGGCGGCCTGTCCGCCGCCGGCAAAAGCGGCTCCTCGGTCACCGTCAACACCCCGACCGCCGGCCGCATCCCGAACGGCGCCGTGATCGAACGCGAAATCGCCACCGACTTCGCCAGCAAGCCCAGCGTGCACCTGTCGCTCAAGCAGCCGAACTTCCAGACCGCCACCAACATCGTGGAAGCCATCAACCGCAAGTTCGGCGACATCGCCAGCACCGCCGACGGCACCGGCATCGACGTGATCGCCCCGGAAAACCCGACCCAGCGCGTAGCCTTCATGGCCAAGCTGGAAGCGCTGCCGATCGAAACCGGCGCCGAAACGCCGAAAGTCGTGTTCAACTCGCGCACCGGCACCGTGGTCATCGCCGACGGCCTGCGCGTGAAAGCCGCCGCCGTCACCCACGGCTCGCTCAAGGTCGTGATTTCGGAAAGCACCAAGGTCAGCCAGCCGGCCCCGTTCAGCCAGGGCCAGACCACCGCCACCCCGCAATCGGCGGTGTCGGTCGACGAAGCCAAGCCGCAGATGTTCAAATGGCCGGCCGGCGCCAAGCTGCAAGCCATCATCGACGTAGTCAACAGCCTGGGCGCCACGCCGGACGACATCATGGCCATCCTGCAGGCGCTGGACCAGGCCGGCGCCATCGAAGGCGAACTGGTGGTGATCTGATGGAGAGCCGCTTCCAGCCCCTGCCGGTGCGCCAGCTCGAGATCGGCCAGCCCGACCAGCCAAGGATCGGCCAGGCCGCCCCCGCCCCGCAGACCGAAGAGGCGCGCTACCGCGCCAAAGCCACCGAGGCGGCCATCAAGTTTGAGAGCTTCTTCATCGCCCAGACGCTGCACAAGATGCGCGACGCCACCAAGGCCATGGCCGACGACGACAGCATTTACAAGGACTCCATCAATAGCGATATGCTGGACCTGGCCGACAACCTGGTGGCCGACCAGCTCGCCGGACGGCGCGCCTTCGGCATTGCCGACGCCATCTTGCGCCAGTTGCTCCCCTCCGCTCCGGCTTCCCCACCGGAAAATTCAGTTATTCCTAAGAAAAATCCGACCGACGCTTAATCCAGTCCATGGCGCGGTCGCCTTTACACGTTAACGGGTCAAAGATGCCTTAGAGCAACGACCCAACCAAAGGGAAGAGATCCAACCATGTCGATAATTAACAATGCCCTGTCCGGTTCGTTGGCAGCCCAGGCGGCCCTGAACACGACCAGCCAGAACATTGCAAACTTGCAAACCAAGGGCTATACCCGCCAGGGCGTGGTATTGACTGCCGTGGCGCCCGCCGCCGGCACCTATGGCGCCGGCTTTGGCGTCGAAGTGAGCAAGCTGATCCGGTTCTCCGATTCCTATAAGAGCCAGCAGCTGTGGCGCGCCAATTCCGACCTCGGCATGCGCACCCAGTCGCAACCGTATTTCACCCAGCTCGAACGCGTGATGGGCGACGAGCAGACCAGCCTGTCCAAAGGCGTCGACCAGTTCTTCCGCGCCCTGAACGCGGCCGGCGTCGACCCGGTATCGAGCCCGCTGCGCCAGCAGGTGATCACCGCCGCCAACGCCATGGCGCAATCGTTCAACAGCATCTACAACGTCACGCGCCAGCAACAGATCTCGGTCACGCAGCAGCGCGACGCCATCCTGCCGCAGCTGAACACCCTGAGCGCCAATATCGCGCGCCTGAACCAGCGCATCACCGAAGCCGGCGCCCTCGGCACCAACACCTCCGGCCTGGTCGACGAACGCGACCAGGCCATCGACGCCCTGGCCAACCTGGTTGCCATTGAAGTGCTGGAGCAGCCCGACGGCACGCGCAGCGTCTCGCTGCGCAGCGGCCAGCCGCTGGTGGTCGGCAACCTGTCCGGCACCATGGCCATGAACACGTCGAGCGGCAGCCCGGTGCTCGAACTGACCTTCGCCAAATCGGTCTTCGGCCTGGACGACACCAAGATCGGCGGCCAGCTGGGCGGCATCGGCGACTACGAAAAGAACATCCTGAACCCGCTGCAGCAATCGCTGGTGCAGATGGCCGACCAGCTGGCGGCCAAGGTCAACACCCAGCTGCAGGCCGGCTTCCGCCCGGACGGCACGCCCGGCACCGACCTGTTCGCCTTCAACGCCACCGGCGCCGGCGGCATCCTCAACATCACCCCCGGCATCGTCGCCTCCGACCTGGCCTTCTCCGCCGCGGCGGGCGAACCGGGCAACAGCGGCAACCTGCAAGCCCTGATCGGCATCAAGAACCAGCCGATCACGCTGGCCTCGATCGGCTCGGTGCTGATCGGCGACGCCGACACCCAGCTGGTGGGCAAGCTCGGCATCGACAGCGGCCAGAACCAGTCGCTGCTGGAAACCGCCACCACCATCCGCCAGCAGTCGGAAGACGACTGGGCCGCCACCAGCTCCGTCAACAAGGACGAGGAAGCGATCAACCTGGTGGAATTCCAGAATATGTACCAGGCGAACATGAAGGTGATCGCCGTGGCCAATGAATTGTTTGACGCCACGCTGGCGCTGTTCTGAGGCAAAGCACCATGATCCGCATCGCTACCAACCAGTTCCAGGCGTCGATGAACCGCTCGCTGACGATCAACCAGACCATGATCGCCAAGCTGACCGAACAGATGGCCACCGGCAACAAGATCCAGGTCCCGTCCGACGAACCGATCGCCAACGTGCGCCTGTCGCGCCTGCGCCGCGAAGAAAATATCGTCAGCCAGTACGTGGAAAACATCGCCGCCGTGAAGATCCGCCTGTCGAAGAACGAGACCTTCCTCAGCTCGATGGTCAACGACATGGGCGCCGCGCGCGACCTGTTCGTCTGGGCCTCGGACGGCTCCAACACGCCGGACGACCTGAACGCCATGGTCAACAGCCTGGTGGCCCTGCGCGACTCGCTCTACTTCAACAGCAACACGCTGGACCAGGAAGGCAAGTACATCTTCTCCGGCACCCTGACCTCGACCCCGGCGCTGACCGTCGACAACACCCAGCCGCCGGGCGCGCGCTACAGCTTCACCGGCAACAACGGCGTACAGGAAGTGGTGGTCGGCAACGGCGTGACGCAAGCGGCCAACGTCACCGTGGACGGCATGCAGGACTACCTGAACCAGCTCGACATCGCCATCGACATGCTGGGCCAGCCCACCGTCGACCCGGGCGACCCGGCCCTGAAAGCGGCCCTGCGCACCGCCCTGGACGGCACCGACACCGCGCTCAACCTGATCGCCGGCAAGATCGCCCAGTTTGGCGGCTCGCAGAACGTGATGGACACGCTGGCCAGCAATCACGCCAATGTCAGCCTGTCGAACCGCATGGCGATAACCGACATCGCACAATTGGATTACGGCCTCGCAGCCACGCAGCTGACTGGCTACAATAACGCCCTGCAAGCCACTTACCAGGCGTACTCGAAAGTCAACAACCTGTCGCTGTTCAACGTACTGTAAACATCATGGAAATCGCCCAGCGCCCCAGTACACCCGGCCTCGCCGCCCGTCCCACCGCTAATCCCGGTGCGAACCCGGCCGAGTCGGCGCTGGCCGATGCGGGCGCCGCCCTCGACCAGGCCGCCGGCACCACCCCGGCCCCCGCCCCCCTGCGCCGCGGCCTGAGCAACCTCGACGCCCCGCTGCAGAACGACGTCTCGGGCGCCCAGCAAGCGATTGATTTCCTCGAACAAAGCGCCGCCCAGCTGCGCGCCCTGAAGTCCGACCTCGCCGCCAAGCTGGCCACGCGCCAGATGCGCGACGGCCAGGTGGAGCAGCGCGTACGCCAGTTCACCGACACCTGGCGCAACCGCAGCCAAGCCTCCGGCGGCACGCTGGACGCCCAGCTCAACTACTCGAACGAACCGGCCGTGCAGCGCTTCACCGTGCGCGGCATGACCCTGGCCAACCTGCGCAACGGCGCCCGCGAAACGCTCGCCATCTCGCTCGGCGGCGGCACCGCCGGCCTGCGCTCGGTGCACCTGACGCCTGGCCTGGGGGACGCCGAAATCGTCGCCCGCTTCGACCAGGCCCTGGCCCCGGCCGGCGTGCGCGTCAGCGTCAACAAGGATGGCGAACTGGTCTTCAGCGCCCCGGAAAGCGCCTGGCCCGCGCTGCGCGAATCGCTCGCCGTCCAGGGCAGCGGCATCCGCTTCCCGGCCGGCCAGCTGAACCGCCTGAAAGCCGAAGCCGAAGTCCCGGTCGTGATGCCCGAAAGCTGGGGCACCAGCGACATCGAAGCCATGCGCGCCACGCTGCAGCAGGTAACGCAAGCGCTGGCCCACGTCGAAGCGGCGCTGGCCAAGGTACGCCAGGAGCTCGCCATGGCCGCCCAGCGCGCCAAGATCGACCTGCCCGAGATTGAAGTCGCCGGCATGGGCCAGATGGCCGAAGTCTTCGCCAACGTCGCCAACGAGCCCGGCTACGGCGCCCTGGTCTCCCTCACCTCCGCCCTGGTCGGCATCAACCGCGACCGCGTCGTCTCCCTCCTCCGCCTCAGCTAAATTCGGGGTCACTAAATTCGGGGTCAGGTCTGACATTCGGACACCGACGCACTAGCTTTGATCTGCCTCAATACGCGGTGCCTGGTTTTGGTGTTCTTTCACGGCGCGGCTGACCGTCTTTACCGATACGTTCCGGAAACGCGCAATCTCCGCCATTGAGTAGCCCAGCGACAGATACGCCTGCGCCATGCCCACCTTCGGGCTCGTGCCATTGGCGAAGAATTCATGCAATGGCCGCAGCACCGAGCGACGCTGGCTGCGGTTGACTTCCAACAGGATCGCCGCCTTGCGCTGGTCGGCCAGGCTCTGGCAGAACGCCTCATCCCCCAGCAGCAGCTGGCAGCTGACATTCTTCAGCGGGCTCTGGCCGCCGATCCCCTCCATCACGAAAGCCTTGTTAGCAACGGTTGCGCCGCCCTCCGGCGTGCCGAACAAGGCCAGCACGGTGGCGACATCGAGCCACTCCGGCGCATCATGCTCGCCCACGGTTGCGCGATAGCTGCTCCAGGCCCAGTCCGCCGGATGCAGCACCATGCCGGCGCGCACCGGATTCAGCACCACATAGCGCGCCAGCTCCTGCAGGTACGTTTCGCGCTGGCACAGGATGGCCTTGTACCGCCCCTGGAACACATGCCCCACCAGCCGATGCTCCCGGTTGAAGTATTGCGAGTAGGTGGCGTTCAGGTGGCGCATGCCCTGCGCCAGCCGCCCGGCGGTGGTGGTCAGCACCAGGTGGTAGTGATTCCCCATCAGGCAATAGGCATGCACCACGAACTGGAAGCGCTTGCATGTTTCGGCCAGCAGGGCCAGCCAGACCAGGCGGTCGCTGTCCGTACGGAAAATACTCTCGCGCCGCTCGCCACGCGACGTCACGTGGTACAGCGCCCCCGGATACTCATGTCGTAAAGGTCGGCTCATGCGCCCAGTTTGCGCAAGAGCCCGCCTGCCTGTTTTGCGCTATCGCAATTTCGGCTCGGAAATTTGTCCGATTGTCAGACCTGACCCCGAATTTCTGGCCATGGCGGTGAGCTGGGCGGGGGGCATGGGGTGGGCGTAGACGTAGCCTTGGGCGTAGTCGCAGCCGGCGGCTTTCAGCAGCTCGAGCTGGGCTTCGGTTTCGACGCCTTCGGCGACTACTTTCAGGCCGAGCTTGTGGGCCATGACGATGATGCCTTCGCATAGGGCCAGGTCGCCGCTGTCGCCGGCCAGGTCCATCACGAAACTGCGGTCGATCTTGAGGTAGTCGATGTCGAACTTCTTGAGGTGGGCCAGCACCGAGTGGCCGGTGCCGAAGTCGTCCAGCGCAACCTGCAGGCCCATCGACTTGAACTGGCCCAGGCGCTCCATCACCGGGCCGCTGTGGTCGAGCAGCAGGCGTTCGGTGATTTCAATGACGATGCTGCGCGGCGCCAGCTGCAGGCGTTCGACATAGCGCATCCATTCTTCGAAGAATTGGGGGCCGGAGCGGAACTGGGCCGGCGACTGGTTGACGCTGATCTGGAACGGCCGCCCCAGCTCTTCCTGCCAGCGCTTGGCCTGGTCGGCGGCGCTGCGGAACACCCAGTCGCCGATTTCGAGGATGACGCCGCTGGCTTCGGCGCTGCCGATGAACTCGGCCGGATTCAGCAGGCCGCGCTCGGGGTGGCGCCAGCGCAGCAGCGCTTCGGCGCGTTCGATGCTGCCGCTGCGCAGGTTGACGATGGGCTGGTAGTGCAGCTCGAACTGGTCGTTGACCACGGCCATCTGCAAGTCGCGCGTCAGGCGCAGGCGCAATTGGGCGGCGGCCTGCATGTCGGGCGTGAAGTAGCTGTAGCGGTTGCGGCCGGCGTTCTTGGCGGCGTACATGGCCTGGTCGGCGTTGCGCAGCAGCTGCTCGGGGTCGCTGGCGTCGGACGGGTGCAGGGCGATGCCGATGCTGGCCGAGACGGAACCGGTGCTGGCGCCCAGCAGGAAGGGCCGGTTCAGGGTGGCGATGATCTGCTGCGCCACGCGCTCGGCGCTGGTGAGGTGGTCGAGCCCGGGCAGGATGACGACGAATTCATCGCCGCCCAGGCGCGCCAGGGTATCGGAGGCGCGCACGCAGGCGGCGATGCGCGCGGCCGCTTCCACCAGCAGGGCGTCGCCCATCTCGTGGCCGAGGCGGTCGTTGATTTCCTTGAACTGGTCGAGGTCGATGAACAGCAGGGCCAGGAACAGGCCGTCGCGCCGCGCCTTCTTCATTTCCTGCGACAGGCGGTCCTGGAACATATTGCGGTTGGGCAGGGCCGTCAGGGTGTCGTAATTGGCCTGGTGCCACATCAGCTCGGCCGATTGCTTGCGCTCGGTGATGTCGCTGACCAGCGCCAGCGCACCGAGGTAGCTGCCGTCGGCGTCGAAGATCGGGTTGGTGGCCAGGGTGGCCCACATCTCGCTGCCATTCTTGCGGATGAATTTGAACTCGTGGCGCTCGGCCACGCCTTGCTGGCGCCGCGCGATGTTGCGCTCCAGCAGGGAGCGCCCCTCGTCGTCCATGAAGGCGACCAGCGGCTGCTCCAGCATTTCCTCGATGGTGTAACCGAGCAGCGCGGCCATCTTCGGGTTGACGAAGCTGGTGCGCGCGCTGGCGTCGATTTCCCAGATGCCCTCTTCCGCGCTGTGCACGATGCGGCGGAAGCGCTCTTCGCTCTTTTCCAGCGCCGCCAGCTTGCCCTCGGCCAGCTCCAGCACCAGGCGGAACTGGGTCGCGCCGGCCGCGCCGCTGCCCAGCAGGGTAACGGCAAAGCCGCGGTCGCCGCGCCCGCGCGTCATCTGCAGCGACAGGCGCTGCGGCTCATTGCTGGTCAGGCAATTACTGACGAAGGCGTCGAAATCGGCCATGAAGCGCTGGGCGATGAACTGGCGGAAGGGAATGCGCTCGGGATTGCTGCGCGGCAGGCCGAGCAAGTCGGCGCCCACCAGGTTCATCTGCAACACCGTGGTGTCACTGTCGAGCACAAAGTAGCCGACCGGCGCCAGCAGGTAGAGATCGTTGAAATAGTCCTGCTCGCGGGCAAACGCCAATGCACCGTTGCCGCTGTCATAGTGCGCCAGCGGCGCGCCGCCCATGGCGGCCAGCATGGCTTCGCCAGGCAAGAGGTGGTCCACGCCTGCCAGTCCTGGGACGGCAGGCCGGATGGCGGTCACCTGCTCCGCCTGGGTGGCATGCTGGTCTTTTTCCATGCATCCAGCCTAGCATGCCCTTGTGACAATGTCGAGCCGCTAACTTTTATCGATGCGATCGGTTCAGGCGTTGCTCGGCAAACCGTTGTAATTGCTCGAATGCGAGGCTGAGGATCCAGTAAATCGCGGCCGCCGCCAGGTACAGCGGGAGCGGCTGGAAGGTGGTGGCGATCACTTCCTTGGTGGCCAGCATCAGCTCGGTCATGGTGATGACCGAAACCAGCGAGGTGTCTTTGATCAGGCTGATCAGGGTGTTGCTCATCGACGGCACGGCAATGCGCAGGGCCTGTGGCATGACCACGTAGCGCAAGGTCTGGCCGTAGCCCATGCCCAGGCTGTGGCTGGCCGCCCACTGCCCTTTGGGGATCGACAGGATGGCGCCGCGCAGGCTTTCCGACAGGTAGGCGCCGGAGTTCAGGCTGAGCGCCAGGATGCCGGCCGTGACCGGCGTGAACTCAATGCCGACCGAGGGCAGGCCGTAGTAGATGACGAACATCTGCACCAGCAGCGGCGTGCCGCGCATCAGGCTGACGTACACATTGGCCGGCCAGCGCAGCCACTTCCACGGCAGGATGCGCAGCACGGCGGTCGGGAAACCAAGCACCAGGCCGCCCACCATCGCCGCCACCGCGAACACCAGCGTGTAGCCGGCGCCCTTCAGCATCACCGGCGCCGCCTCGCGCAACAGCTCCAGCCAATCCATGTTTACGGCGCCTTGCTCACGTCAATGCCGAACCATTTGACGGAAATGGCTTTCAGGCTGCCGTCGGCGGCGGCATCGGCCAGCGCCTTGTTGAGGGCGGCCTTGAATTCCGGATTGCCCTTCTGGAACGGGATACCCATGCGCTCGACATTGCCGACGCGGGCGCCGGCCTTGATCGGCAGCTTGGTGGTGCGCAGCAGGTAGGCCGTCATCAGGCTGTCGTTGAGGGCGGCGTCGATGCGGCCCAGGGCCAGGTCCTGCAGGTTTTCCGGCGCGGCCGGGTAGCCTTTGACTTCGATGCCGGGCACCGCCTTCAGCTGCATTTCGTACACGCTGCCCTGCCCGGCGCCGACCCGTTTGCCCTTCAGCTGCGCCAGCGAAGTCCAGTTGTTCTTGTCATCCTTGCGCACGATCAGCATCGGCGACGAATAGATATAAGGCGTGCTGAAGTCGAACACCTGTTCGCGCTTGGGGTTGATGCCGACCTGGGAAATGATCACATCGTATTTATTGCTGGCCAGCCCGGCCAGGATCGAGGCCCATTCCGTGGTCACGAACTCGGCTTTCACTCCCAGCTTGCCGGCCACCAGGCGCGCCACGTCCACATCGTAGCCGGCCAGTTCGCCATTCTTTTCCTTGAAATTGAACGGCGGATAGACGCCTTCCATGGCCACTTTCAGCGTGCCGCGCGCCTTGACGGTATGCAGCAGGTCGGCCGCATTGGCATGCAGGGCGGCCACGGCCAGCAGGAGGGCGAGGAATGGTTTGCGCATCGGGAATCCTTCTAGTAAGAGCGGCGGCGGCCAAAATTGTGGCCAACGACGAGGGTGGTGGTGGCAACCAGGGTCGACAGGCCAAGGATCAGCTGCACCAGCTTATCTTCCGGCAGGACCCACAGGCTGCCCTTGGGCGGCTCCTGGCCGGAGACGGCGCACAAGAGTGGCTCCACCCAATCGGCTTCCGGCGTAACATCAAGGACAACGGCGCCCTCCGTGGTCTGCATATAGATTTCGCCGCCCTCGGCCAGGCTGAAGCACACGCCATAGCCGGTTTCCTGCTTGCCGACGTGCTCCTTCAACGCCAGGTCGTGCTCGGCGATCCACAGTTCCACATCCTGGGGGGTTTCCAATGCCGTCCACGGCACAGGGCGAAAGCGCGGCTTGGCCGCATCGTTATCATCGTTCAACATGGCTCAGGAGTGTAACCGAATCCCCGGGAGGTCGTATGAAAGTAAACGAATATGTATCTGAGTTTGAGTGCTTCTTCGGCAAGCTGCTGGACGAGCACCCGGAACTGGTGGAAGACCAGCGCAAGGGCTGGAATATCTGGTGGGACCACAAAGTGGACCTGGAGGCCGAGCGCCTGGCCCGCACGGATGCGGTGCCGACGCCGGCGTACTACTACCACTAGGCCCCTGGTTTTCCGCCTGCGCGGTTCAGCCCTTCCAGGTCCGCTGCAGGCCCGTATCGGCGTGGATCCAGCCGCCGCGCGGCCCCTCGCGGTAATAGAAGCCCACCCCGCCCTGGCGGAAACTGCGCACCAGGCTGCCCAGCACCTCCGCGTTCAGGTTCGGGATCCGGATATCGGCCGCGCGCCCGCTCATATGCAGCGACTGGCGCGCCGCCGGAATGCCCTGCTCGATCAGGCGTTTGTTGGACGCCGGCGTACGGTAACCGGACAGGATCTCGACCGGGCTCTCGATCCCGAAGCGCTGCACGAAGGCCTGCGCGCCCCACAAGGTTTCAAACAGTTTGGGATCGATCGGCGCCGTTTCCTTGCCATTCACATCGCGCAGCAGGTGGCACAGCTCCTGGTAGGCGGCATCGATGATTTCGCCATCCTTCCAGTACGTCAGCTTGGCCTTCTCCCCGCTCTGCGGGCGGATCACGCTGATGGTGCGCGGTTTCACCCAGAAGTCGAGGTCGAGCATCTGGGCGTCGAAAATATCGGGCGGCGGCTCCGGCTCCTGCGCCGTGCGGCCGATGAGGGGCAAGCCCGCCAAAGCGGTGCCCGCCAGGGTGTGTAGGAAGTCTCGACGTGTCGCCATGGTAAATCTGTACATTGCAATAGGGTTACTATAGCAATAGCTGGGGGAATTGAGAAACCCCTTTAAGAGTTTGCCGTAAACTTAGCGTCCCTCGAACCACTTCCCTACCAGGAAACCGATCGCGCCCAGCACAGCAAAAAAGCCCCAGATGGCGTAGCGGATGCGCCTCTGCTCGGCCAGGTGCGCCGCCAGCAGCTGGGCCGAATCGGTGCGCGCCAGCTGGGCCAGGCGCTTGTCATCCGGATGCGCATAGGTTTCCTGCGGCCCTGCATAAGTTTCGAACTCGTCGCCGCGCACACGCGCACCCAGGGCCTGCGCCAGTTCCAGCATCGGTTCGATCACCCACGGCTCGCCCAGCCGGGTCCACAGCTCCGCATCGCCGTGCCACAGCGTGCAGCTGCCGCGGCCATCGGTGAAAGTGATCTCGGCCGCGCCGGTGATGGCCCAGCCGGGCAGCTGGCGCGCGGCCGCCAGCGCTTCGTCGCGCGAAATCGCTTGTTGCAGGCCATTGGCGCTGCGCAGGATCGTCAGGTGGTATGCCATGGCCCGCGATTGTACGGCCTTGCAGGAACAACAAGACTATCGAATTCTCACGCACTGGACCGGGCCGCCGGCGCTTCCAGCACCAGGTCGGAGGCCGCGACGGCCACGCAGGGCAGGATGTAGCCGTCGCGCTTTTCTTCCAGGCTCAGCCCCGGCCACGCAATCAGGTGGCGCGCGCTGCCGCTGCGCACGTGGCAGATGCAGGTGCGGCAGGTGCCATTGCGGCAGGAACTGGGCAGCACCACGCCGGCGCGCGCGGCGGCCGCCAGCAGGGTGGCTTCGCCGTCCGTTTCGAACGATAATCCCTTCGGCTCAACTCTTATCTGAAACACAATGCCTCGCTATATTGCCCTGCTCCGCGGCGTCAGCCCCATGAACTGCAAGATGCCGGAACTGAAAGCCGCCCTCGAAAATGCTGGATTTTCCAACGTCAAGACCTTGCTATCAAGCGGCAATGTCGCCTTCGACACGCGCAAGGCGCCGGAAGCGAGCATCGAACGCAAATGCGAAGCGGCCATGCAGCAGGCGCTGGGGCGCAGTTTCATGACCATCGTACGCTCGCAGCAGCACCTGCAGGAACTGCTGGAGAACGACCCCTACCCCGCCCTCGGCGCCAGCGGCCTGCCCAAGCGCGTGGTCAGCTTCATGCGCAGCACGCCGCAGCCCAAGGCCGCGCTGCCGCTGGCCATGGACGGCGCGCGCCTGCTCGGCATGGTCGGCAACGACATTTTCTCCGAATACGCACCGCAGGCCGACGGCCCGGCCTTCATGCGCCTGATCGAGAAAACCTTTGGTAAAGAGATCACGACCCGCACCTGGGATACCGTCCGCAAGTGCGCTGCAGCATGAAATGCTGCCGAATCGACCATTCCGTTATGCACCTGTTGCAGTACAATATGCGACTTAGCCCGTAGGCCATCGCCTACCCGCCACCCGCCCGCAGCGCGCCGAACCCGGCTAGCTACAGGAAGAATACCAAGCGGACATCATCCGCATTTGAGGGAATAAACATGTCTGAAAAGTCCAAAATCATCTACACCCTGACCGACGAGGCGCCGCTGCTGGCGACCTATTCCCTGCTGCCGATCGTGCAAAAATTCGCGGCACCTGCAGGCGTCGACGTTGTCACCAGCGATATTTCGGTCGCCGCCCGCGTGCTGGCAGCCTTCCCGGAATGCCTGACCGAGGAACAGAAGGTTCCTGACAACCTGGCCGAACTGGGCGCCCTGACCCAGAACCCGGACACCAACATCATCAAGCTGCCGAATATTTCGGCATCCGTGGCCCAGCTGGTGGCCTGCATCCGCGAACTGCAAGCGGCCGGCTACAAGCTGCCGGATTATCCGGAAGATCCGAAGACCGAGGAAGAGAAGGCACTGAAAGCGCGCTACGGCAAGTGCATCGGCTCCGCCGTGAACCCGGTCCTGCGCGAAGGCAACTCCGACCGCCGCGCACCGAAGGCAGTCAAGGAATACGCACGCAAGAACCCGCACTCGATGGGCGAATGGAGCCAGGCATCGCGCACCCACGTGTCGCACATGCACGGCGGCGACTTCTACCACGGCGAAAAGTCCATGACCCTGGACAAGGCGCGTGAGGTGAAGATGGAACTGCTGACCAAGTCCGGCAAGACCATCGTGCTGAAGCCGAAAGTCGCGCTGCAGGCCGGCGAGATCATCGACTCCATGTTCATGTCGAAGAAAGCCCTGCTCGAGTTCTACGAAAAAGAAATCGACGACGCCTACAAGACCGGCGTGATGTTCTCGCTGCACGTGAAAGCGACCATGATGAAGGTGTCGCACCCGATCGTGTTCGGCCACTGCGTGCGCATCTTCTACAAGCAGGCGTTCGAGAAGCACGCTAAGCTGTTCGAAGAGCTGGGCGTGAACGTCAACAACGGCATGGTCAACCTGTACGAGAAGATCGAAAAGCTGCCAGCGTCGCAGAAGGATGAGATCCTGAAGGACCTGCACGCCTGCCTGGAACACCGTCCGAAGCTGGCCATGGTCGATTCGGCCAAGGGCATCACCAACTTCCACTCGCCGAACGACATCATCGTCGACGCATCGATGCCGGCCATGATCCGCCTGGGCGGCAAGATGTGGGGCGCCGACGGCCGCACCGCCGACGTCAAGGCCGTGATGCCTGAGTCCACCTTCGCCCGCATTTACCAGGAGATGATCAACTTCTGCAAATGGCATGGCAACTTCGATCCGAAGACCATGGGCACCGTGCCGAACGTGGGCCTGATGGCGCAGCAAGCCGAAGAATACGGCTCGCACGACAAGACCTTCGAAGTGCCGGAAGCCGGCGTTGCCAACATCACCGACCTGGCCACCGGCGAAGTGCTGCTGACCCAGAACGTGGAAGAAGGCGACATCTGGCGCATGTGCCAGGTGAAGGACGCGCCGATCCGCGACTGGGTCAAGCT